>CBFGLL010000203.1:0-4909 GCA_965649585.1 uncultured Chitinophagaceae bacterium
GCCGCATATAAATTATGAATGGATGTGCGGGCCCATTCGTCTGTTTTTACACCACCACAACTATAATGGGCTGCCGGGGAAACGGGGATCATATCTTTTGACACATCAATCCCGATGCTCAAACATTTTGCATGAATATTCGGGAAATGCTCCAAAAATTTAGCCTGGTCCATATGCGTGCAATCCAGGTAAACGAATTCGGTACCATTCACTTTCATTTCATTATCGATTGCCCTTGCCACAATATCTCTGGGGGCCAGGTCTTTTCGATCGTCATACTTTTCCATAAATGCATCGCCATTCGCATTTCTTAAAATAGCACCGTCGCCTCTTACCGCTTCCGTAATTAAAAATGACTGGCCACGTACACCAGGTTCATACAAAGCAGTGGGATGAAACTGGATAAATTCCATGTTCTCGATCCTTGCTTTTGCCCTGTAAAGCATAGCAACTCCATCACCCGTTGCTATAGCGGGGTTGGTGGTTGTTCTGTACACCTGGCCATTACCACCGGTAGCCATCAAGGTTACAGATGCTGTTATCTTATCGATTTTTCCATCGTTTAGATTTAAAACGTACACACCGTAACATTCAATATCAGGAGTAGATTTTGTAACCAGGTAACCAAGGTGGTGCTGGGTGATAATGTCCACAACAAAACAATGGCTGATAAGTTCAATATTTTTCGCCCGCTTTATTGCTTCGAGCAGGGCTCTTTCCATTTCTTTGCCGGTAATATCTTTGTGATGAAGTATCCTGAACTCGCTGTGCCCACCTTCTTTGCCTAGTTTATAATCACCGTCGGGTTCTTTATCAAACCGGGCGCCCCACTCTATCAGTTCGTTAATTCGTTCTACTCCTTCCTTAACAACGATCTCTACAATTGCAGGATCGCATAGGCCGTCACCTGCTATTAAAGTATCTTCAATATGTTTTGAAAAACTATCCTGCTCTGTATCCATTACACCTGCAATGCCACCCTGTGCATACTTGGTATTGGTTTCATCGCTTTGCGTTTTAGTGAGAATGGTAACTTTTTTGTCGGGACAAGCCTCCGCTACTTTTAAAGCATAGGTGAGTCCTGCTATTCCCGATCCGATTACTAAAAAGTCTGTCTGCATATTTTAAAATTAAACAGGTTCTATCCAGGCGTCATTTTCTTTTAAGAGGTTTATTAATTCATCTACTGCTACCTCGCTATTGATATTTCTTTTTACCACTTCCTTTCCTTTGTACAAGGTGATCTTACCTACCCCACTGCCTACGTAACCAAAATCTGCATCTGCCATTTCACCGGGACCATTCACTATGCATCCCATGATCGCAATTTTAAGGCCTTTAAGGTGGTTGGTAACATTCCGGATCTTAGCCGTGGTTTCCTGCAGGTCAAATAAAGTTCTGCCACAACTCGGGCAACTAATATATTCCGTTTTTGATATGCGGGTTCTTACAGCTTGCAAAATCGAGAAAGAGCTGTTATTTAAAAACTGGTGATTATTTTTTGTTGGTAAATAGGTTCTGCCGCTTACCTGGTTGTTGATCATTTTTGTTGGATCATTCATCAACCAGATACCATCTCCCATTCCGTCTAAAAACAATGCGCCGGAATTAATGCTGAAATGAATAAGCTGCTCGTCAATGGAACTGTGATGGCTTTCTACAGCGATGATCACCGGGCATTTGATATTTTCCCGCATCAGAGTTGCTACAAAACTTCTTACCGACTGCATGGAATTGGACGCCGAAGACCAGGCGCATATCACCATCGTATGATCCTCTTTCGCTGCCGCTAACACAGCATTAAAATCCCGGGCCGTATCAATGGCCACAAAATTCAACAAGGCTGATCTTTCAACTGCAGATAAATATTCTTCCCCCTGGTAAAGCGGAAAATATTTGGGATCAGTTTTCAAATCCTTCCATGTAGTGAAATCACACAGCACAGATAAAGTGCCGGGTAATTCAAAGTCGAGTTTTTTATTGCCTGTGTACAACAGGTCTGCGGCGGCGTCCCCAATATGCCATTTATCTGTCGCAGCATCGTAAGTATATCCAATTGTTTCGAGTTGTGCCGGTAAAATGGTTTGCTCCTGCATAAAATCTGCGACTACCACAGGTACAAATTTTCCACCGATATTCAGTACCGGGTTTGTTTCCCTCCTCTTATATTCAAATGGGGAATAAGGCAGGCTCGGCTGACCTTCTGAGTTCCCTGAATTTTCTAAGGGTACACTTTTTACGAGATCCTTACAAACCGGTATTTCAAATTCCGGATCTTCTGTAAGGCTTACTCTTATGGTATCTCCAATACCATCGTGCAAAAGAGTGCCAATACCAATGGCGGATTTTATTCTTCCATCTTCACCGTCACCTGCTTCGGTAACACCAAGGTGTAAGGGATAACATTCGCCAAACTCATCCATCATGTGTTGTATCAGCAAACGGTAAGCCTGCACCATCACTAATGGATTACTACTCTTCATGCTGAGGATGATATTGTGATAGTCTTCATTGCGTGCAATTCTTAAAAACTCCATGGCACTTTCTACCATACCTATGGCGGTGTCGCCATACCTGCTCATAATGCGATCGCTCAGGCTGCCGTGATTGGTGCCGATGCGCATAGCGGTGCCATGTTCCTTGCAAATTTTTACCAGAGGAATAAAGCGTTCTCTTATTCTTTCTATCTCTTCTGCATATTCCGCATCGGTATATTCTATTTGTTCAAATTTCTTTTTGTCAACATAGTTGCCTGGATTCACCCGCACTTTTTCAACAATTCTTGCAGCAATTTCGGCAGCATTGGGCGTAAAATGAATATCGGCTACCAGGGGAGTTGTATAACCTCTTTTTCTTAACTCATCTTTGATGACCTGTAAATTTTCTGCTTCTTTTTTGGATGGTGCAGTAATGCGCACCAACTCTGCCCCGGCTTCAATACAACGGATAGTTTGTTCCACAGTAGCCATGGTATCCATGGTATCGGTGGTTGTCATTGTTTGAATCCTGATAGGGTGATGGGCTCCTAAAAGAAGATCACCCACCTTCACTTCCCTTGTGGGCAGGCGTTTATATTGAGATAATGATGATGCGTATGATTGCATAGTTTGCAAATGTACTAAATGCATTTTGAGGTATTCCCTCCTAAATAAAGAACTAATTATAAGTACTAGTTATTCTGATAGAAGATTACAATGGCCTGTACAAAAGAGGTTTATAAGTATATAAAAAATGGCTGCTAATCGCAGCCATTATTTTTTACCTCCGGAATATTTTTTGAAGGAGAAACTCAAATAATTTCATAATTACTAAACTCAGAAGCGAAATAACGAGTATTTCAATCCAAAACTTAGCATCCAGCTTTTCTACTGACTTTGATTTGTAGTATGCCATTCCAATAAAAAAAAGGCAGAAAAAAATTAGATCACTCCTTCCCGTCATTTTCTTTCCCATTTCGCAAATATTACCAGTTTATCCAAGATTTTACTCTTTGAGTTAGATAGTCCCCGGCAGAAGCTCCGACAGCCCCTGAAAACATTCCCCATAAACCACCACAAGCAGCACCATAAGCAGCGCCAAAAACAGTACCTCGTATTGCTCCTTTAATTGCACCTACACCTGCACCAATGGCGTCAGCCCAAGCTACCTCTTTCCAATCAGTTGCTTTTCTTGATTGTATAGTTGAATTGAAATAACCAAAGGTTTGGTTCCAATCCTCTAAAATGGTAGGGACAATAAACAGATTCTACCAATCCTTCTCTGGCTTGTTGGGTGAATTACTATTCACCTTATGTAATTTATCCTGCAAGTTTTTTTCTTTTTGCATGAGTGCCTTCAATTTTTCCTCTGCTTCTTTTTTATTCATGCGGCTTGGCTGGGGCTTAGGCTTCTGCTGTTCCTGCTTATCATCCTTTTTCTGTTCCTTCTCGTCTTTTTTATCCTGCTTTTGCTCTTGTTGCTTTTTAAGCGCTCTTTGCAGGTTCTGGCGGGCATCCTCATTATTGGGATCAAGCTTTAGCGCCTGTTTATAGGCGGCAATACACTCGGGCAATTTGTTGTCGTTGTGGTACACAACCCCTTTGTTGTAATAAGCATTGCTTTTTTCAACATTCGAACTTAGTTTGGCAGCCGCTTTATCGTAGGATGCTATGGCTTCTTCTTTTTTCTTACTTTTATATTGTGCATTACCCAGGTTGTATTGTGCTGTGGCATTTTCACTGTTTTTAGCCAGCACTTTTCCATATTCCGTTGCTGCTGCCGGGTAATCTTTTTTGGCGTAGGCTTCATTACCCTGCTGTATCATTTCTTTTTCAGATTGCGCTATGGCAGGGCTTGCGATCAACATCAGCAAGGCTGCAGCCGCTGTGGCTACTAACTTTTTATTTTTCCGGGGAGTTTTCATTTCACTTATAAATAATTCTACCAGCAGTAAAAGCAATGCCAGTGCCAGAAACCATTGATAATAGCTGGTGTAGTTGGTGAGTGAATCATCTTTAACAGCTTTTTTGTCTAAATTTCCCAATTCATTTGCAATAGTGGCTGCGGCTCCTTCTGTATTGTTGTAAAAAAGATACCCGCCATTTCCATTTTTTGCAATATTGCGCAACGCATCTTCATTTAACCTGCTGATCACAATATTTCCCTGGTTATCGAGTTTTGACGAACCGGTTGCAGGATCAAAGATGGCGGAGCCACCGGGAGAACCGATACCCACTGTATAAATCACCACGCCTTCATTAGCCATTTCTTTTGCCACGGCTTCTGCATTTTCATCATGATCCTCACCATCACTTACCAATACTACTGCTTTGTATTTTTTTTCTTTACTGTTGAATGAAGCAAAACACATCTTCAGCGCATCACCAATTACTGTTCCCTGGGTGGGTACAGATTCTACCCCTGCAGAAGA
>CBFGLL010000204.1:0-4903 GCA_965649585.1 uncultured Chitinophagaceae bacterium
TTAAATACTATACCTGTAAAATTGGAAAGAAAAGGTATGGGGTCGTTTGCCCATGAGGCTGTGGCTTCCGTATGCAATAAGATGTTTCCAAATCCATCATTGATGATCTTATCGCCGAGGTAAGTTGTTCCTACAGGATAGGAGGCATCGAAACCAACACGTGTGATAGTGATGAGCGTGCTCTCGTAGGCGCCCGGGTTGTTGATCACCTGGTTTGCTTTCACCACAGGGATCGCAATATTATTACCGGTGCTGATCCGCTCAACATCATCTGCACCTACACCGGTTACCTGCAGAATGCCATCCACTTTTGCCAACGTGGCTCCTGCAACATTTATCTCAACCGAATCGCCGGGAACGTAACCCGAGGCAGCAGAGCCAAGGTCAATGGCAATGCCGCGGAGCAGGCCGAGCCTTTTGCTTTCCTGGATGGTGATCAATCCTGCCGGCGTATTATTGCCTGAATGATCAGATGTAACAACTCCTGAAATTTTTTCTGCACCAAACATTGCTTCCTTTGTAAGGGTCATATTTGTTCCTGTATAAAGATTACGCAGATCAAGCAAGCCAATATAATTGCTTACAACGCCACCGGGATAGTCATCTTTTTTACAGCCGCAAAAAATGCTCAGCACCAGCAGGCAGCATAAAAATGGAATAAGTTTTTTCATTACAATTTTGTTTATAGTTGTGTTGAATGAATTAAGGTTTTTGCCACCACACCTGTGTTGAAATCTGGTCGGGACCCTGGTTAGCCACAGCAATCTGGTAGTTGGTAGGATTGGTGGATTGAACATATACCGGGTACATCATCCTGGCCGGCATCACACCGCCATTTTCAACCCCCGGACCAATAGGCAATACAGGGTGACCGGTTCTACGGTACTCAAACCATTGTTGCATATCCACCATGAATAAAGCATAATATTTCAGCAGGTGGATCTGCTCCATTTGTTGCTCGAATGACAGGGTGCCATCCCAGGTGAGATCAGCCGAATTTAAATACGTGTCAATAGGTACAGCCCATGTAGGCAACCATTGCGTAATGCTGTTTTGCACGCCTGCCTTATAATGCGATTCTACGGAACTGCTGATCCAACCCTTCAGCGCCGCCTCAGCCATAATAAATCTCAACTCCGCATAAGTCATTAAAATTCCTGTCATCGGATCTTTCTGTAAACTGCTGGCAGAAGTGTTAGAATAGAAATAAGATTTTTTAATAGGCTCAGCACCTGGGAGGTATCCGCTTTGTACGCCTGTAAACGAACCCTGGTAAGGTGCAATTGCCCAGCGGTTGATGTTGTTTGTACCCAGGCTGATATCGATACGTGGATCATTCCAGATCACCAGGTTGTTTATGAAAAAGCTCGCAATACTTGGTGCACGGAAGTCTTGCTCCCGTACATTATTTAACGGCGACACCAGCGGACCAGCCCCCGTCCATACTACAATAGCATTATCAGCATTACTGGTCATAATGGGATATGCGGCACTGTTAGTCTCTACTATCTCCGTAATCTTTGCAATCACCTGTGGTGCAACCTCTGCTTTACCTGATAGTCTCAACAACAAACGCAGGTAAAGGCTGTTGCCAAACTTCTGCCATTTGCTTACCACACCGCCAAATAAAGGATCTGAGCCGGCCGGAATTGACACGTTTGAATCTAACATGATATTGGCACGCTCCAGGTTTTCAAACATGCCGGCATAAATATCTTTCTGCCTGTCAAACTTCGGCTCATAAATAGCACTGTCTCTTGCCAGGTTAGATTCCGTGAAAGGCACATCGCCGTAGGTATCGGTAAGAATTGAGTACAACCATGTTTGGCAGATCAATGATATACCCCTGTATGACGGATTGTAATTGATAGAATCTGTAGCAGATTTATATATGTCCTTAAAATTGGTAAGCTCTGTATACAAACCATTGTATAGATAGTCACTCGTACCGGGGCGATAATCGTAGCGGAATACCCTTCCCTCCGCATCACTCTGATCCACTGTAACCTGCATCAACTCATTATTGAAGTTGCGGTTACGGATCATATTGTAAGTAAGTGAATTAACAAGTGCGGGTGCCAGCAGCTGCTGCGGCAGCGCTTTCGGAGAATTGTTGGGATCAGTATTGATCTCTTCAAAATCTTTTGAACAAGAGCTTAGCAGCAAGCTCATGAGCACAACTGCTAAAAGATGTATATTGATTTTTTTCATTGTCAGTTTTTTTATAGTCCTACAACAAGGTTAAAGCCCATGGTTCTTGTGCTGGGAAATTGACCCACTTCAAAACCTGTTACGATGTCACTATCCTGCAGTGTACCAAATTCCGGATCAAACATCGGCCATGGCGACCAGATGAACAGGTTTCTTCCATACACACCCAGGGTCACTCTTTGCAAGCCGATTTTTTCGGTCCATTTTTTATTGAAGGTGTAATCCAATCTTGCTTCACGGAATTTGATAAAGTCTGTACTGAAAGTACTTCCCTCTGCATTATCAATGCCCCAATGTGACCGGTAGTACTCATCAATATTGTTGGCGATGGTTGTGTTGGGGATATACTTGCCTGTTGCATCGTCATACACTACACCGTTTCCAACAATTCCATTGTAGCGACCAGGTAAGGTTTTAGTAAGCTTGCCTTGTTCTGCCAGTTTATAATGCGTAAGTGAATGACCCACTGCACCCCATTGTGCATCGAACAACATATTTAAATGAAACCCTTTGAAATAAAAATCATTGCTGAAACCCAATCTTCCTTTTGGCGTTGTATTACCCAGGTAAATTGGTTCGTCAGATATTTTTGCAAATCCTGTTACAGCATCATAAACAATCTGTCCGTCCGGGGCACGTACATAACCTCTACCCCACAGGTCACCCATTCTACCGCCCACTTTGGCAACGATTTGTCCGCCGCCTACAGGACCATTCCGCAACACAACAGTTGTGTCGGGCAGCTCTTCGATACGGTTTTTATTAGTAGAGAATACAATGGATGAAGTCCACTTGAAGCCGCTCTTCGTAATAACAGGAGTACCACTTAATGATAATTCAACACCACTGTTTTGCACTTTACCAATATTAATCACCTGCCTTGCATAACCACTTGACCTGTCTAACACCCTTTCCATGATCTGGTTTTTTGTATTGCCCGAATAGTAGGCCACATCAAGGGTCAAACGTTTGTTGAAAAACATGAGGTTGGTTCCCACTTCGTAGGTGGTAGTTCTCAAAGGCTTGAGATCAGGATTAGCCAGCAACACCGGATTTACAAGACCGCCTGAGTATAAACTGCCGGCAGGCGCAAAATTAAATGCAGTGCGATAAGGAATAGTACTTCCTCCACCTACCTGCGCAAACGACATTCTCAACTTTGCGAAATCAACCTGCTTTGGTAATTCCAATATTTCAGATCCGATCACACTCAAGTTAACTGACGGATAAAAGAATGCTACATTTTCTTTCCTGAACGGTGTAGCCAAAGTACTTGTCCAGTCTTTACGGCCTGTGATGTCCATAAACAAATAATTTTTATACCCGGCCGTCAATAAACCATAGAAGCTGTTAATGGCATATTTACTTTGCCACGGCATACTCACCAATGGCCTCGCACTATTGCTCATGCTATACACGCCGGGATATATCAGTGAATCTGCTCTTACTTCATCCCTGTTGTAATTATTTCTTAATGCACTACCACCAAAGCTGGCAGAAAGATCAAAGTCTCTCAGCTTTTTAGCATACTTCAACAGGAAATCTCCACTCGCCTCCTGTGAAAAAATATTCTGCGTTCTGTAACTGCCGGCCTGGAATTTTGAACCTGCATCAAAGGGTCTTTTCTGCGCCCTCTTTTCATAACTCATATCAAGGGAAGCCCGCACCATCAAACTTAATGACTTAGTGATATTGTAGGTTGATTGAACATTACCGGTAATATTATTCCGGTTGCTGCTATTGATAAATTCGTAGGCAACAGCATAAGGATTTTCAGGGAAGGTACTGAAGGGATAAAATATTTTTCTCTGTTCCTGTCCTGGTACCCAGTAACGCTTCAGCCAGTTCATATCTGCATTGGGCTGCCAGAAGATGTACCAATACATGATGGATTGATTTCCGTAACCGGCGCCTGGTAAATTGTCAGCAAATTTATTGGTGTAATTTACTTTTGACGAAATAGTGAGCTTATCGTTCACTTTTGAATTCACAGATAATGCAAGCGTGTTTCTTTTGTAACCAGTATTAGGAGTGATCCATTTATTGTACACATTGGTATAAGAAAAGCGGGCACTGGTCTTGTCAGAGCCTCCATCAAGGCTAATGCTGTTAGTAGTAGTAAGACCTTGCTGAAAATAATCCCTTGTTTGATCTGGATAAGGCCTCCACAAAGTTCTTTCAGTTCCCTGTTTACCTGTTACAGGATCGTATTGGTAAAACATTTGTCCGTTGAACCGTGGACCATACGCAGAACTGGTAGCACTGGTGCTGGCACCATCAGGCCCTGCACCAAAAGAATAATAGGGCTGGCCCAAAGTTCCCTGGCCATATTCATACTGAAGGTCGGGCCAGCGATTTACATTTTCAACAGATGTGTTGGAATTAAAAGTAACACCCAAGCCTTTTTTATTGCTGCGGCCAGATTTAGTGGTGATGATGATGGCACCGTTACCACCTCTTTCACCGTACAACGCAGCAGCTCCGGGACCCTTCAACACCTGTACACTCTCAATGTCATCCGGGTTTATATCATTTAAACTTCCACCATAATCGGCAGGCATATTATCACTACCCGTTCCATAAGCAGTTTCACCTGCAACCCCGGTGCGGCGCCCGCTTCCCTGGTTGATCACCACACCATCAAGTACGATCAAAGCTTCATTATCGCCAGTAAGATTATTCTCACCTCTTA
>CBFGLL010000205.1:0-4890 GCA_965649585.1 uncultured Chitinophagaceae bacterium
AAACTGAACCTGATGGGCGTGGAAAACCAACAATTCCCGGGACCAGGCATTCTTAATGCCATGAACGTGTTACAGATCAGTAAAACAGCCGGCAGCGCAGTACTGAACAACCATATTTTTATAGACTCTGCATTGCTGCCCACCAGTGGTGTTCTGGCCCTGGGCAATTACGATATCACCCTAAAATCTGGGCCCAACCGTACAGCTTATGTGGGCAATGTGGGCAGTAGCATCGGATTTACCTATGCTAACGGAAAATTTATTGTGCAGCGATACATTTCCAAAACCCGGCGATGGCAATTGCTGTCAACACCCACCAACAGCAGCCAGTCCATACTCAGTTCATGGCAGGATGATGGTTCATCCACAACTTCACCCACCGGCTTTGGCGTTCAAATTACCGGGCCCGTCGTAGCAAATGGTATTGACAGGTACTCGTCCGGATATTCCATGAAAGCCCAGGTAGGATGCACACCCTCATTTGTACCAGTTACCAATACGTTGAATCCCTTGCTTCAGTCGAAAGGCTATTTTGTGTATGTATATGGCAACAGGGCATCCGGGCCGGGAGATGCTGCGGGAGGTTCAACCACTTTACAAAGCAGGGGAAAACTTTTTGTGGGCAACCAGCAAGCGGGAGACCAGCCTCCGGCAGTTACGGCAACAGCAAATGTAGAAGCCGGAAATGATCACATGAGTGTAGGTAATCCTTTTGCTGCGCCTTTAAATTTCACCTCGTTGCTGAATCATTCGGTAAATAGTGCAGCAAACATTAAGTCTAATTTCAAAGTATGGGATCCCTCGCAGGATGGGGAGTTCGGGTCTGGTTTGTATCAAACAATTACCGGGCCCACCGGCTGGATGGCCACTCCGGGCGGTGGCACAATTTATAATAACAGCAGCGCCAATTTTAGTATTATACAAACGGGCCAGGCTTTTTACGTGGAGGCGAAAAATTCAGGCACGGTCTCCGTAGAATTCAGGGAAACAATGAAGGCTGTTCAAAACAAATTAGTGAACAGGGGATTTTCTGGACCCGAGGAAATTGATCCAACCAGCATTTTGATGCTGAGTTCTTTTTTGCGTAATGCTAACGGCAAATTGCTCGTCGGCAACAGAATCGTCTTTGCTGCCGAGTACACCGACTCCATAAACGATGATGACGCAGGCAAATTATGGAATGCAGGGGCCAACTTTTCCATACTAAAACAGAACAAAAGTTTTTCCGTAGAAGCGAGGTCTTTTCTAAAAGATAAGGATACCATCCAGTTTGAATTATATGGTTTGTACGAAGGTGGTTACCAGTTGTTGTTGCAGCCGCAGCTATTGGACGCTGCAGGAATGGACATTTTTCTCGCAGATCGATACTTAAGAACTGAAACAGCCATTAGTATAAATGACAGTACATTATATTACTTCAATGTTAGTTCAGATGTAGCAAGTTATGCCCCCGATCGCTTTTACATCTTTGTAAACAAACAGCCGCAACCATTGCAGTTTGTGGCACTCAACGCCCGCTGGCTTGATGGACACAAAGCAAAAATTGAGTGGGATGTGGCTCATCAGGATCATACAGTACATTTCCAGCTGCAATATGGCAGGGGAGAGCTGCTGTTCCAGGATGCAGGAGACGCAATCGCTACCAATGGGAACAGCTATTCAAAAGAGCTGCTGCTGCCGGACGCTGCTAAACATTATTTCCGGGTGAAAGCAGTGGATTCAGATGGTTCCTGCAGCTTTAGTGAAACGGTGTTATTATCCAAAGCGAAGGACGAAAAAATGCTGGTGGCGCCCAATCCGCTGCAGCACAAACAACTTGACCTGCAACTAGAGGATTTTGTAAATGGAAACTATTTATTGCAGATGTGGGACGCAAATGCTGCGCTTGTATTTCAAAAAACAATAGTAGTCACATCCTGCAAATTTTCAACCAGGCTGGCATTACCAGCACAGCTTCCACCTGGTACTTACCTGTTAACCCTGGGCATAAAAGAAAGGACTCCTGTTTGTGAAACAAAGGTGATCGTTCTATAAAAAACTGCCGTTGAAATTTCAACGGCAGTTTTTTAAAATCATACAAGATGATTAGTCTTTTTTCCCGCTTTTAAGCATACCTACTAAAAGAAGGATAAATATAGCGCCACCAACAATCCACACCCATGGTTGGGTGTACCAGGTGGAATCTCCGCCTTTATCAATATCTACATCAATTTTTGCAGCTTCCTGGGCAAAGCTATTAACCGCAGTTAACAGGGTTGCCATTGCTAATACCATTTTATTACGCATAACTTGTTTTTTTTAAGGATTAATATTAAAGTTGATAAAAAGGTTTTTATTAGTCTGTGCTTTTATTTCCGCTTCTCAGTAAAGCCACCAGTAGCAGGATAAACACTGCTCCACCTACTACCCATGCCCATGGCTGAGTATACCAGGTGGTGGTTTCTGTTGTTTCGGTAGATGTTACTGCTACCGATGCTGATTCCTGTGCCAGGCTAAACAAAGAAATGGCCAGGAGCGAAAGGAAGGATGTTGCTTTTTTCATTTGTTGTTTTAATTTTTAAGGTTAATACTAAGCCTACTCGCTGGCAGGCAGGGTTTATTATAGACGACTGAACTATTGAAAATCCGGGTTATCGAATATGCCTTTATAATACAGGTAATATTTTCCGTCTTTTTTATTTCTCCAATACCTTTTTCCCTCCAGGTCGTAATAATACCGACCACCCGTGGTTCGCTTGGCTGCGGCGTCATTTACTACGATCGATTTGGGGGTAGGAGTTTTTACCGGTGCACGATAAACCACGGCGGGTTTGGTGCTGGCCGTTGTGGATGTTGGACTTTCTGCTTTTTCCGGTACTGATTTTTTACTACAAGCACTTACGATAACGATTACCAGGAAAAGCAGGCAAAGGCTTTTCTTCATTCAAACTATTTGCCTGTATAAAACAAGAATGTTACCAAACTTTTAGAACCAACCTGAATTTTATTATTTCCTGCGCCTCGGCTTGTACTTTTTGTTGACTTTTGGGTTGTTGAAATAGGCATCTAACTCCTTTTCGTCTGCAGGTTCCTCTGAGTAAGGAATATCAATCAACTGCACCTGCGTTTGCTTTAATTCGTCCTTCAATTTACGGGTTTTTCGTAATATTTCAGGGTCCCGCTCACCTGTAAGCTGGTTTTCCTGTAGCAAATATTCCAGCCGTTTTATGCTGCTGCGGATAAGGCTCGCTGCATTTTGGTCATAACTATTATTGGGCGCTGTAGCCTCTTTTACCGGCACCATGGCAACGCCTACACTGGGTAAAATTTTTCCCGTAGTCTTTTGACCCTCACCGGGTAAGCATGAAAATACAGTGCCGCCCAGGGCAGTAGAAGCAGATGCCAGGTCGAAGCCAGTGCGGGTACTTTTTGTACGTTTAATCTTTCTATCAACCATTCTAAAACTGTTCTTCAACGACACGATATACTGCCTCGTGTCGGCCTGGAGTTGTTGAAACTCCAGCACCTGTAACGGATAATTGATGTTTTCCCTCACGTTGATCTCGATCCTTGCTGTATCCTTTACCTGGAACTTACTGCTGCCGATAAAGAACAGCTGCAATTTTTTTACCTGGTCTTTTTCATTCTCTTTTACAAAATCAAAAGGCGCCACCCAGCTAAAGTCATCACCACAACGGGTTACAGGCGTGCGGGACTTTATTGGATAATTACTAAGGTAAGTAAGCTCTTCTATGGGAAAACTTCCATTATCACATTGTATCTTAAACACTACCGTATCGCCTTCTTCAATATTTAAAACATTGGTAACGCTGGGTTTTACCCTCGATGGGATGATCTCTGTGCTGTAAAACTGGATAAGAAAACTGGTATCGATCCTGTCTTTGGGTTCTTCCAGGTTTTGAACAGTGATGGCTACTTTATACTCGTGATCATATTTTATCTTTCCAGATAAAAAGTAAGAACGATCGGCCTTAAACGTTAGCAACCCATTATCCTTATTTAGCCGCAGGCCAACGGGTGAGTTTTTAAGAAACCAGTAATAGTTCTCCTGAGGCCTGTTTATGATAAACTGGTATTTCAGGCTGGAGTCAACATGAAGATTGAAGTAAGGGTTAAAGTTTTTTATTCTCAGGGCAGTGTCGGCCTGGTTAAAATAGTGAAGGGTATCAGTCGGGATTTGTGCCTGCGAAACGAGTTGGCAAAAACTGCAGACGATCACCAAAAAAAAACTTTTAATATTCATGTGGGGGCTTTGCTTGAATAGTTGGGAAACGAAGATACTCAATTCAAAAACAACATGTAGGAAATGGACAAACGTTTTACCATTCAAACGGTTGATCACCCGTTTTTACAATTGGATGAAAATAGTTACCTACAACCATTTAACTTTCCTTTTAAAATAAATAGAACATGAAAATTTTTACAGTGTTAATCCTGGCGGTATTATTACAAAAAGCAGTGCAGGCTCAATCTGCAAAGGATTCAGTGAAGTTGGTTATCACAAAAATGTTTGATGCAATGCGGCAAAGTGATTCCGCTATGCTGGTTTCCTGCTTTCACCCCGATGCGGTGCTACAAGCATTCAGTAAATCAAAAGATGGTAAACAAACGTTTATATCTAATGAGTCTATCAGGGAATTTGGCAGCAGTATCAGTAAGGCTCCCAAGGCGGCACTGGATGAACGGATCAGGTTCGAGACAATTAAAATAGACGGACCCCTTGCGTCTGTGTGGACCCCATATTCCTTCTATTATAATGGCAAGCTTAGCCATTGCGGCGTAAATTCTTTTCAATTAGTAAGGCTGCAAGGGGAGTGGAAAATTCAATATATAATCGACACAAGACGAAGATCGGGTTGTACAGATCTGTAACATAAAAAACCTCCCTGT
>CBFGLL010000206.1:0-4756 GCA_965649585.1 uncultured Chitinophagaceae bacterium
ATCGGTAAACTGATTGCTGAAGCTTTTGCAAAAGTGGGTAAAGAAGGTGTGATCACCGTAGAAGAAGCAAAAGGTACCGATACAACCGTTGACGTGGTAGAAGGTATGCAGTTTGACCGTGGATATATCTCTGCTTACTTTGTAACCAACACCGAGAAGATGGAAGCTGAATTGCAGAACCCATATATCCTTATTTATGATAAGAAGATCTCTGCAATGAAAGATATTCTTCCTTTACTGGAGAAGGTTGCTCAAAGCGGTCGCCCACTGGTGATCATTGCTGAAGACCTGGAAGGGGAAGCTTTATCAACCCTGGTGGTAAACAAATTGCGTGGTACGTTGAAAGTGGCTGCAGTAAAAGCACCAGGTTTTGGCGACAGGAGAAAAGAAATGTTGCAGGATATCGCTGTGTTAACAGCCGGTACTGTTATCAGCGAAGAAATGGGTTACAAATTAGAAGGTGCCGATCTTTCTTCATTGGGCCAGGCTTCTTCTATCACTATTGATAAAGACAATACCGTTATCGTTGGTGGTAAAGGTAAAAAAGCCGATATCAATGGAAGGGTGAACCAGATTAAAGCACAGATTGAAACCACTACATCCGACTACGATAAAGAAAAATTACAGGAGCGTTTGGCTAAACTGGCAGGTGGTGTAGCGGTGTTGTACGTAGGGGCTGCTACCGAAGTAGAAATGAAAGAGAAGAAAGACAGGGTAGATGATGCATTACATGCCACCCGTGCTGCAGTGGAAGAAGGTATCGTACCAGGTGGTGGTGTTGCCTTTATTCGTGCCATCAGCAGCCTTGATGCAAAAGTAAAAGGGCAGATCGCTGATGAGCAAACAGGTATGGCCATTGTTCGCCGTGCGCTGGAAGAGCCCATTCGTGTGCTGACTTCAAATGCCGGTATCGACGGTTCTATCGTGGTACAAAGAATTAAAGAAGGAAAAGCGGACTTTGGTTTCAATGCACGTACAGAAGAATATGAAAACCTGTTCAAGGCGGGTGTAATTGATCCAACCAAAGTGAGCCGTGTGGCACTGGAAAATGCAGCTTCTATTGCAGGTATGTTGTTGACCACAGAATGTGTGATCGCCGACAAACCAAAAGAAGAAGCACCGCACAGCCATGGTGCGCCTGATATGGGCGGAATGGGTTACTAAAAGTATTCAGTACTTAGTATTAAGTATAAAGATGGTTATACAAAAAACCCCGTTGTGAAAGCAGCGGGGATTTTTTTATTGTACATTTCCGGTGCAGACTGAACACCGTTCGATATTCATCATTCATTATTTGTTTTATGAACTGGATTATACTCATCATCGCTGGATTATTTGAAGTAGGTTTTGCCACATGCCTTGGAAAGGCCAAAGAAGCTACAGGTACCGCCGCTATGGGCTGGTGGGCAGGCTTTTTTATTTGCCTCAGCATAAGTATGTATTTATTGTACCGGGCTACGTTGACTTTACCCATCGGAACGGCTTATGCCATATGGACGGGGGTAGGAGCGGTTGGAACCGTGTTGGTGGGGATTTTCTTTTTTAAAGAACCTGCAGGGTTTCTGAGGTTGCTTTTTATTACAACGCTTATTGCGTCTATCATTGGGTTGAAGTTCGTGTCGAACTGAGTTTGTAGCTTACAAAACCTTTGGAAAGTAAATACTGCGCAGCGCAATAAGTAAGCATTATTAAAACCGGGGCAGCACTAAATGGTTCATAAAATTTATTGTAAGCTAAAATGCTGTCGCTGATTACAAAAAACAATGCCCCGGATAAGAAAAATGCAGCAGCGCTGTTGTTTACCAGGTGCTGAATGATAAGGCTGCTGATGAGCATACAACAAATTACCAGCGCATACAATGCCACGGGTATTTTTAGTTCATTCAACCGGGGCCATAATAATATCAATAAAGAAAGGCCGTAGCCCAGGATCAATAAAATAACGAGGGGTTTCCACCGGAAAGCCTGCCCGGGCTTTTTAATTCCCGCAAAAAAAATAATGTATAGCACATGCGCCAGGAGAAAACTTACCAGGCCGAAAATAAAATACAGCGAATTGATATGTTCAAACATCAGCAGCACATCGCCAAAAAAAGAAAAAATCAGGGCTGCTAAAAAAATGCTGCGTTCCTTTCCCGGGTGCACGCTGAAGTACACAGTGAGCGCCAGCAGGGGTATCAATAACGGCTTGGTATAAAACCGAAGCGTTTCCACCTGAAACCCGATGGCCAATACATGAACAGCAGCTGCAACTAAAAAAATGGTAAAGCCATGTTTATTGAACAATGCTTTCATCAGCAAAAATTACAATTGCACATAAGGTTTGCCGCCAAAAAATCTTCTTAAAGAATCTTTCGCTCTTAAAGTATCCGTTAAAGGAGTTTTAAAGGGCATCATGATCTTGAAATTGTTGGAATCAACCGGCACCAGTAATAAGGTATGACCATAATCTGTTAGTTTTTTCATAGCCCTTTCAGCAGCAAGCCTGCTATTGTATTCCTTGAGTACAATTTTAAAATTGTAATCATCTGCCGCGGGCTTAACGCTAACAGAAGCAGTATCTGCCGCACGTGTGAGCGAATCGGTGCCTCTTTCCCCCAGTATTGCCGAATCGCTAACGGGTTCGGAGTTGGTATTGGTAATAGGCTGTTGATCTATGGGTGTTTCTTCTTCCCTGGTAAAATACCAGTAAGCAGCGCCTGCAGCCGAAAGCAGGAAAATGGTGAGCAGTGCTATCATCCAACCGCTTTTGGAAGACGCAGGCCTGGCGGGTGCAGAAAAATCTACTTCGTCCTGCACTTTTTCTTTCATTACCGGCGCCAGCATTTCCTGCCGGGCGGCAAGATGGTTTCCCTGGTAAAAATCTACCGAGCCCTGTTGATTTTTTTGCAACACTCCCAAACCTTCTATTGGCAGGGGTTTACCTATATTTAAAAACTGCCTACTTAAAATGGAGTAAGACTCAAGATCGGAACTGGCAAGGGGTTTTATTTTACCCGTGTGTTCAACAATATAATTTACCAGTCCTTCATCCTCCAATGCTTTTTTGTCATACACAAACTGTATAGCACCATCAGGCAGACTCTGGTCCTTATCGTTTTCCCCGGGAATCGCAAATTCGGGGGAGATGGTAAAAGTGCCGAGATCCTGTATGCTCACCGACTTATTTTTGTACAGGTATTGAACAATCAATTGTTCTACTTTCATTGGGGGTAATTTTGGTGAACAAACCTACCCATATTTGCCAATATAGCCAAGTGAACAATTCAATTGCATTAACTTTGCGGCATGTTAACGGAAAAGGAAGAGCGATTTTTGCAGTATTGGGAGAGCGCCCGTGAATTGCGCAGCAGGTTTATTCATAAGCTCGTAACGGGTTTGCCAATGGCGGCCATGTTTGCACTCCCCATCCTGTTATTTATTTTAATGGTGTACCTGTTTTTACCGGATTGGTATGCAAAAGTTTCTTCCACCCAAAGCGGCTCATTTGTAATGGTAGTAATTGCAGTAATGATATGCATCGTTTTTTTGGCATATTTCAGAATGCATTTTAAGTGGGAGATGAATGAACAACTGTACCAGGAACTAAAAAAGAAACAACAGAAATCCAAAGCAGCGGAACAAAACCCGATCGGGTCTTGATGATAACCTCAAAAACTAAGAAATGAAGAATTTTTTTTATTTGGTAACCTTTTTACTGGTAGGCCTTGCAGCCTGCAAAAAAGATGAAGCATGTCCCCAGGAATCTTCGTCCTCTGCACCGGCTAATGAACGGCAGGTTATCAGGGATTACTTAACTAACAACGGACTTTCAGCAACGGAACATAGCAGCGGCATCTTTATAGCCGTAGCAGATTCCGGTACAGGTGCAAAACCCAGTATCTGCAATAGGGTGGTAGTACATTACAACGGTATGTTTATGCAAAGCGGCGCTTCTTTCGATGCCGGGAACAATGTATCTTTTTTATTAAGCGAAGTAATTGCAGGCTGGCAAAAAGGTGTGCAGGCATTGAAGCCTGGTGGAAGAATGATGTTGTATGTGCCACCCACGATGGGATATGGTGCCAACGATTACCCATCCTCTACCAATCCTGCCATACCGGGAGGCTCTTACCTCAAATTTGATGTGCAGTTGGTAAGTGTTCAGTGATGTGATGAATTAAGTTTAATTTTGGGCTTTGATGATTCAAAGCCTTTTTTAATTTTCGAGATGTGAGCCACGAAGCAATTTCCGTTTTTGATATGTTTAAGATTGGTGTGGGGCCCAGCAGCAGCCACACGCTTGGCCCCTGGAGGGCAGCGCAGGTGTTTGTAAAATCTGTAGAAAGCAGGGGTTTATTGCAGCAGGTAAAAGCGCTGAGGGTATTGCTATATGGGTCGCTCGCAAAAACAGGTGTGGGCCATGGTACCGATATCGCCGTACAACTTGGACTGAGTGGCGACGACCCTGTAACATTCGACGTAAATAATATCAGTGCAAAAATTGCCGATATCAAGGCGATGAAAAAATTGCTGCTGGGCGGCAAACACGAAATAGATTTTGATCCTGCAGAAGATATTGAATTCCTGATGGCCGAATCATTGCCCTTTCATCCAAATCCACTCACCTTTTTAGTGGAGATGATCAATGGTGAAACTTTTGCATCAACGTATTATTCTGTCGGCGGTGGATTTGTGCAGCAGGAAGGGGAGCAAGGCTCACAAAAAGATGAAATGGAATTACCGTTCCCTATTAACACATCCCGGGATATTTTGC
>CBFGLL010000207.1:0-4746 GCA_965649585.1 uncultured Chitinophagaceae bacterium
AGAGGTTCAAGAGGTTCAAGAGGTTCAAGAGGTTCAAGAGGTTCAAGAGGTTCAACAAAGTTTGCAATATACAAACCCCACAACGAGAAACGCAAAAACGAGAAACGAGAACGCAAAAACTAGAAACGAGAAACGCAAAAACTAGAAACGAGAACGCAAAAACTAGAAACGAGAGACGCAAAAAACCTACAACTCAAACTTATACCCCACTCCCTTCACCGTTGTAATACAATCCAGCCCTAACTTTTGGCGGATCTTCCGGATGTGAACATCAATGGTGCGGTCGCCAACGATCACTTCTGTTCCCCATATCTGGTTAAGGATCTCGTTGCGTAAAAAAACTTTTCCGGGTTTGGAAGCTAACAATGCGAGTAGTTCAAATTCTTTTCTAGCCAGCACAATATCATTGCCATGCAACTTCACCAGGTATTGTTCCCGGTCAATTTCCATATCACCCAGTTTGATAATACCAGTCTCGTCTTTATTCAACCGGCGAAACAATGCATTTACTTTACTGATCAACACTTTCGGGCTCACCGGTTTGCTGATATAATCATCCGCACCCGATTCAAGGCCTTTTATCTCGCTGTTTTCATCACTCATTGCTGTGAGAAAAATAATGAGTGTTGATTGAAACGCAGGTTGTAATCTTAAAATATGACAGGCATCAATACCCGTTTTGCCAGGCATCATCACATCTAAAATGATCAGGTCAGGATTGTTGCGTTTTGCTTTTTCAATAGCCTCGTCTCCATTGCTGGCTGTAATTACTTCATACCCTTCTTTTTGCAGGTTGAATTGCAGAATTTCTACAATATCTGGTTCGTCATCTGCAATCAAAATTTTGCGGCTATTGCTCATAATAATAAGGTTCCGCAAAATTAGCTTAACAAATTGAGCCTGCATCCGTTAAAAACCCGTTATAATATTATTAAATTGTTAAGGGCATTTGGTACGATTGTTTATTATTGTGAACTATATGCAGCGATGCAGGCTATTTGCCCCATCTTTGCAGCAGAAAGGCCCATATCATGATGCGTACACTTTTACCTTTATTATTTATTGTTGTTTCCCTGCACTCCCTGGCGTCGCCGCATGCCGATACAGTAAAGGTTCCCATTTTTCGGCAGGTGTTTCATGATAAGGTAAACAACGAACAAAAGCTGCTCGACCGTGCAGACGGCAAAATTGACCAATATGTGCAGCTCAATAAAAACGAAGAAATAAACCTGCATGTTACCGATGCTGCCTTTCGCAAAATTGACGAGTTGCAAAACTGGGTAGAAACCAATGATCAACTCGCTTCTAACAACGACAAGATCCGTTACCTGCGCCATATCGAAGATTTTTTAAGAATATTCAGGCAGGAGTGGAGAAACAAAGAAATTAAACCGGTAGAATTTCCCGGCCTGTATAGCTTTTTTGAAAATGCTATAAAAAACGTAGCTGCCGGAAAATCCTTTATCCCGGTGATTGCATCAGCATCTTACGAATCTGCAAAAATAATTACGAGTGTATTCGATGATCATGCCGATAATAAAACGGCAAGGGAACTGGTGTACCTCAAGTATTCGAAACTGCATCCCGATAATATTTTAAAAACCATCCGTCCATTTGCAGATGCCTCTTTTGCTGATAGCCTGGTAGTGGTGGCTGCAAAAAATAATCCTGTGCAGTTGTACAGTTTTGCGCAATCAACCTCTTCGCCTGAAGGAAAGCTGATACACCGCAATACCAATCGGCTTGTGAAAACGGTGGTGGAACTTAGCCAGACCAATAATGCGCTTTTTTATTTTCCTTTTTTGGATGATCTCCTCACAGGTAAAAAAACAATTGAGCAATTAAAACCCCTGGTAGGCGATGGTATCACATACGATAGCCTTGGCTATTATAGATTACTGGTGAGTACCGAAATTGAGTATTACAAAAGAATGGCGCCGCCCATGCGGGATACACCGGTGGCCATGTTTGGACCAAATGGCCTGCGGGAAACGCTCAAAGGCAAAGCCATGCAGCATTTCATTAAACACATCAATGAACTGCACGATGTGAGCAACCTGGCTGTAAGAATGAAAGCCATTCAGCCACTTACGCCCACAGAGTTGTACTACATGATGATAATGGGTGAGGCCGATCTTTATACCTCCAGCTATAAACACAGTTTTAACCGCATGCTGCAGTTGATGGGTCCAAATCCACGTGGCGACTCTTTATTGCAGAACGTGCATTTTGATTACTTTAAAAAGTTCATCAAAATGGCCGCCAACTACAATAAGCTGGATACTTTTTTAAAAACAATGCCGCTCGATAAATCGGAAATATTGATGAAAGCCTTTGTGGCCAACCTCGATAAAACCGGCAACCTGGAAGATGCGGTGGACGTGGCAGATAGTTACAGCAGCATCAACGATAAAAAATTATTGAACACAATCCTCAGTTATGTAACGCAGAATAAAAACATCAATATTGCTGCAAACAACCAGCGGGGTATTGTTATTTATGGATTGCTGGAAACCATCCTGCTTTCGGCAGATACAGCCAACAAAATTGACCTTACTGAAACGGTGGGCATTCCTTCCATTTATGAAATTGGGTTAAAAGAATTGCAGGATTCCAAAGGAAGAATTGTGCAGCAGGTATTTTTTTATGGAGATGAAGATGGCAAAACATTTTTCCCGCCGTTTGTAAATTCCTTTTCGCCCAAAGAGTGGAAAATAACGATGAAAAAAGAATGGGTGGAGATTGAATCCTTAAAAGGAAATGTATTTGTGTATGCCAACCGCCCGCTCGATTACGACGCCAACCTCGATGATTCTGCGCAGGTACACCTGGCAAAATACCTCGAGTCCCTGGATATGCATCCCACCATTGCGGTACATCGTGGCCATAGTTATTGGTTGCCCGGCACCATCAAGCGTATGCCGAGCGATGCCAAAATAGTGGTGTTGGGTAGCTGCGGCGGCTACCAGAACCTCAACAAAATTTTAGAGACCTGCCCCGATGCACATATTGTTTCAACAAAAGAAATTGGTGCCGGCGACATAAACCGCCCCATACTGAATTACATGAACCAGGCCTTCATCAGCGGCAGCAGTTTGTATTGGAAACGGATGTGGCAAACCCTCACAAAAACATTTGCCAACGACCCCAGCATGGCCATCCGTGAAAGCTGGGACGATTATGTGCCGCCATACAAAAACCTCGGCGCCATCTTTATCAAAGCCTACAATAAAAAAACCGGCGGAGAAGAACTTTAAGATCACTTCCTTCTTTGTGCTTCTTTCTGTCTTTGCGTCTTAGTGGCCGTTCTTCCCGTTGCGCTGCTGCGCCGTTTTGGCTTCAATCCTTCTTTGTGCCTCTTTCTGTCTTTGCGTCTTCGTGGCCGTTCTTCCTCCTCGTTCTCCTTTCTTTCCCCCCGCCTTCCTAACTTTGCATCATGACCGAAGCGCACGCACCCAATCCTTCTCGTTATAAAACATTACAAAGAGTATTCGGATTTGCCGCTCCCTATAAAAGTAAATTTTACCGGTCTGTTTTCCTGGCCGTGTTTTTAGCCATACTGGCACCACTACGTCCATTGCTCATACAGGTTACCATCAACAAAGGTTTAAGCGACACCGCCGTAGGATGGTTCCTCACCGGGCCCGGCGCATTCATCATCGAGATCACTATCTTTCAAATATTATTACTGCTCATCGAAACCGCCAGCAGGTTTGTATTCACCTTCAGTACAGCATCCCTGGGGCAGAGTGTGGTAAAAGACCTCCGGGTGGCCACGTATAAAAAAATAAGTTCGCTCAATCTTTCGCAGTTCGACAGAACACCCATTGGCACCCTCACCACCAGGACCATCAACGACATCGAATCCATCAACGATATTTTCAGCGACGGTTTAATCCCTATCATTGCCGACCTGCTCTCCATCATCTCCGTGCTGTTGTACATGTTTTTCGTTGACTGGAAACTTACCCTCATCTGCCTTGCGCCTTTTCCCATCATGATATTGGCCACTTATTTTTTCAAAGAAAGTGTCAACAGGTCATATATCAGGGTGCGGAATGCAGTGGCTGCACTCAATGCATTTGTGCAGGAACATATTACCGGCATGTCGCTGGTGCAGGCATTTGCTGCCGAAAAACGGGAGCAGGCTCATTTTGAAAAAATCAACAGGGAACATAGAAGTGCAAACATCCGTTCCATCATGGCCTATTCCATTTTTTTTCCTATCGTGGAGCTGGTATCTGCATTATCCATTGGTTTGTTGGTTTGGTGGGCCGCCAAGGAATCAATGGGCCTTCCACAGGACGCAGCCGAAAGGGCAGGAGCAGTGATCACTTCATTTATTCTTTGTGTGAATTTACTCTTCAGGCCACTGAGGGTGATCGCCGATAAATTCAACGTGCTGCAGATGGGCATGATCGCCGGCGAAAGAGTGTTTAAAGTGCTCGACAACGTAGATGTGATGCCGGTAGAAGGAACCATCGGGGCCAAAACAAACAAACCGGTGCTGCTGAAAGGAGAAATAGAATTTAAAAATGTATGGTTTGCTTACACCGATCAGCAATTTGTATTAAGAGATGTGAGCTTTAATATTCTCCCTGGCCAAACGCTGGCCATCGTGGGGCACACGGGCAGCGGTAAAACCTCGGTGATAAGTTTGATCAACCGCCTGTATAGCATTAACAAAGGCGAACTCTTGATCGATGGTAAAAACATTGAAGCGTATGACCTGGAATTCCTCCGAGG
>CBFGLL010000208.1:0-4729 GCA_965649585.1 uncultured Chitinophagaceae bacterium
TTTTTCAGTTTGGCTTACTTTAGGGCAAGATTACGAAACCGCTCGTTGATCTGGAAGGCTTATTAGGATAGATGGAAAGATGTGGGGATAGAAAGGAATACAAGCAGGCGGGAATGTCGGGTTTTTACCTTGATCGCAATGAAGATAAAACTGGGTATGTTATCAAAAGCATACCGGGCAAATCACACACCAATATCTTCATTCCATAATGCGGGTTTTGCTTCAATGAAATTTTGCATCATTTCAATGCATTCTTTGTCGTTGATAACTGTGAGCTCCACTCCCTGTTGAGCTAACAATGATTCACCGCCCATAAATGTTTTGTTTTCTCCAATCACCACTTTAGGGATGCCATATAATAATATGGCGCCTGTGCACATGGGGCAAGGCGACAACGTCGTATACAAAATGCATTGCTGATATACAGCCGCCGGTTGCCTGCCGGCATTTTCAAAGGCGTCCATTTCTGCATGAAGTACCACACTCCCCTGCTGCACTCTCTTGTTGTGCCCACGACCTATTATCTCACCATTGTAAACGATGACAGATCCAATAGGAATGCCTCCTTCATGAAGCCCGATTTTTGCTTCTGCTATGGCGGCTTTTAAATACTCATCCATTTTCTTTAACTATTTATTTTTTCATTTCATCGGAAACATTTCTGGCTTCTTTTATAATAATGTCAATCACCTCGGTTATATCATTCCTGGCATACGTAAAATTTACAAACAGACTCTTAAATAAAACTAGCAATTTTTGACATCCTTTCAAATTTGAACATACTATAAAAAGTGCGCAGCTAAATAATGCATTATCGCCCATCCCGGTGATGGGTTCATACACCCCTCGGCTGGAGTATAAATTTTAAAGAGAACTTTGCCTGGTAGAGAGTCCGGTTTGATTGTATTTTAATTTTATACTATCATCATGGTCGAGGTGTCTGCCGTAATCTGTAAACCAATCTTTTAACCTGGGAGGATACGATGATATAAACCTCGAACTATCTGGTTCTATCACATTGATATTAAGATTAGGATCTAGAATAAAAGCACTGACAATATTTACCGTTTGTCCATGATTGTTTTTAATCTCATAATGATGCCTGATGTTAAAGTTCGACAAGCCCCTGTTATCGCTGCCGATAGAAAAATATGGAAAGGAAATTGGCTTGTAACTTGTTGGATAACTGGAATACTCCCTGATAAACAGTGCAACAGATTTTTCAACATCAGGTCTTCTATTCATAGCCTTATCCTCTTCTGCCAACTCATCAGCAAATAAGGTCAGCGCTTTCCCCATCGTCATTTTAAGATCCACAAGTCCATTTTCAGCATTTAATTGAACGGATGTTGTGTCGTTCAATAATTCACTATACCGATTTTTTAAACTGTCTCTATGGAAATTGACAGCAAGCAAGTAACCGTAAAAATTATGAGATTTATTACTACTTTTCAAAAGGCAAATCAATTCTGAAAATGATCGGGTTTCGAACCATTTCGAAATTTTAGCCTGGCGCTCTTTATTTTTGATCCTGGGCTCCCAGTTCAAGGAAAAATCTCCCGTTTCAACCAATACCTTTGCTGAGTCTAAAATTGTTCTGCATTTGTCTTCATTAGAAACATTTGTATTAGCGGTAGATACCAGGCTTGCCAGTGCTAAGAAAAATATAATGGATTTCATGATGAATGTAAATTAGGTTTCTTTAAAAGCTACCTGTCTCGAATAGGTATTTATAGCGCCGATGAGGTTTCGGTTGGATGAATAAAATTTTATCGATCATTAAAAAATATGGAGAAAACTGTCTTTTTGAAGCTTACTCACCGAAAGGTTAAAATGCGAGTCCTCCACTTTTTCTACGATTTCGCCACCGCATGCAATTAACATATCTCTCAATGATAAGGGATCACTCCACTGTTGAAATAGCGCCTTGGTTGCTGTAACTGTAATTTCCGAATTACCTGATACCCTGCACTGGCCTGCACCAAAATTTAAAAGGACAAAACACTGACTGTTCCCTTCCGGCATCAGCAATCCTAATACATTTTGTCTTTGCACGGAGTTACAAATTGTCTCTAAAAATAAATTGCCGGGGTTCATCATATAGTTGTAATTAATATCGTCAGCTTTGCCAACAATGATTTTATACTGGCAATTTCCTCCACCAGAAAACACATTGTTAGTTACCAGGGTAGGCTCATTCAACCCATTTTTAGCATAAAGATATTCCACAGCACCTCCAGGAGCATCAGTAATATCACCAGAATACATCAGGTAGCCATCCCCCTGTTGATAATCAGCGTTCCAACCAATTTTACCGCCAATGTTCAATCCGGACAGATCTATATCATTTGCACCCCATTCATTTTTCCAGTAAATGCCAACTGCCAATGCCTCTCCAAAAAACTTGCTGCCAGTGGGAATATTTCCAACAAACATTTTCTCAGAAGTGGGGAGGGCATATTGAACATCAGCCGGTAAATAAAACTTTTTACCACTAAGATCAAATCGTCTCCTGCAATACGCCACCAGGAACTCATAGTTGGGCCAACATGCCCCCAAAATCTTATTTTTTTTTATAAACGACTTTCCGTTTCTTATGCGGTATGTAAAAGCAAACTGGCCCTGTATCCTGTTATGGCATGCAGCCATTGCCCTAAAAAGTGCAAAAGGAGTAGCATTTTCTAACCAATGAATATCTTCTTGTGTAAGCAATACGCTGGTTACATAATTCAGTGGATTTGCAACCAATGGTTTATGATGAAATTTGGAGAGCTTAGAAATTTTGTTGATAGCTTTTGGACATCTTTTCTTAAACGCCAGGAACAAAGGCTTGAAGCGATTGAAAATAGCGGCCAATTTTTCAAAACCAAATTTTTCAAAGGCTACGGCAGGATTGTAGTTTGTAAGTTGAATGGCCTTGATTACATCGGTGCTTTTAATTAACAATGATTGCCCGGTTGCCCTAAAGATGATGTAGCGGAAAAACTCCATAGTATCCTGGGGTATCACACCATAGATATCTGCAATTTTGATAATAGCCTCTTTATTTTTTATATTCTCTTTACCAGTGAATGTATACCCCAACTCATCTGTAAGTATGGAGAGAATATCATTGAGGGTTTCCTCTTTCAATGCAATGCCCGACTGCAAAAGTTGCAGACATTTTCGGGTCATTACTTCTACCGGGTAGGCTTTTACAACTTTAAATACAAGCTTAGATTCCGGAATTTCCAGCAACTCATCTGGGATATACATTTCATCCTGGAACTCACTTCCGTATGTGGAGATATAATGTTTGATTTGCCCGATCAATAATTCTGTGCGTGAACTATTGAAAATGGTCCTCCATGATTTATGAAAAGTTTTATTGAGGCCATACCCGTCTAAGTTTTCGTTTTTATAAAAACCGATAATTGCTTTTTTTGCCCATAAAGCCCCTGGCTCAATAATAAATCCACTTTCCGACACAAAAGGTTCTTCTTCTGATGCTTTATAAACCACGGCATTGAATAGTCGCAGGGTTTTCATAGATGTTGCGTTAAACATTATCGCTCATTAGATTTTGGAATTGCAGGCACTGCTTTTTACAAGGGTAACAAAAATTCCGGCGAGAAGTAATTCTGAGGTTGTATAGGAACTTCTTTTGCCGGAATATTTCGTTTAATCTGATTTAAAGTGGTCTATCCTTCCACCTTACCAGGTAGTGAAAAAACAACTTTTTACATTGCTAATATACGTTTTTAAAACACTTTAAAATACTAATTGCTATTTACCTGCTCTCACAGCAATCCTCACTTTAATAGTTATGTGAAGGGCCAAAGATATTGCGTTATGGCTGAGCTGATTTATTCATTTTAACTCCCCTGATTTTATTACATTTATATAATCTCTCAACAAAAATATTTACATGGTTAATATCAAACACAGGATCGGCATTAAAGCACCTGTTGAAAAAGTTTACAAAGCGCTCACTACAATTGAAGGACTTGCGGGTTGGTGGACAGCAGACACAAGTGGCAATGCTTCAATGGGAGAAGATATACATTTTCGTTTTAGCTCCCCCGATGGAAAAGAATTGGGCAGCATGACCATGCACGTAAAGTTGCTGGAAGAAAATGAAACAGTGCACTGGGTATGCAAAGCAGGTCCGGAAGAATGGATAGACACCGATATCGTTTTTGATATCCACGAAGAAGATGATTATACCATTGTATTATTCCAGCATTGCAACTGGAAAAGATGGGTAGAGTTTACCGCACATTGCAGTATGAAATGGGCAGTATTCATGCTTAGCCTGAAAGAACTGTTAGAAGCCGGCGTAGGAAAACCTTCGCCGAATGATGTGAAAATAGATAACTGGAATTAGAAAAGCAGAGCAATGCACCCATTTCTATTAAGTGAGTAGCCAGTGCCAACCAGCACCAAAAAATTATGAAACTTAAATGGCGCCATCTTTTATGTAGATATTCTTATTCACTTAAAATTTACAAACATGGCTAATCAAACAGACAAAGACACACAAGGCGGGCAAACAGAAAATCAAGGCGGCAACCAGGGAAATCAAGGTGCTGGACAGGGAGGCAGTAACCAGGGTGGCGGCGGACAAAGCGGAAACCAGGGTGGCAGCCAAGGCAGCGGTAATCAAGGCAGCGGCGGACAAGGCGGGAACCAAGGCGGCGCACAAGGAGGAGGTAACCAAGGTAGCGGTGGGCAAGGCGGGAACCAAGGC
>CBFGLL010000209.1:0-4716 GCA_965649585.1 uncultured Chitinophagaceae bacterium
GGAAAAACCTGGACTGCAGCATTGCCCATTACATCGGACAGCAGCAGCTACGACCAGCGCTATTTTGACATGGCCCTTTTACCTGGTGGAGATGTGGCCATCGTGTGGTTAGACAACAGGAAACAATGGAAAAAGGAGGGCTCGGGTTTGTTTTATGCAGTGGCGAAAAAAAACACGGGATTCAGGGATGAACGTTTGATCAGTGGACCTTGCTGCCAGTGCTGTCGCACAGACCTGTATGTAGACAAAAAACAAAACCTGCACGTACTGTACAGGGCCATCATCAATGACAGTATCAGGGATATGGTGCATATTGTTTCCACAGACCAGGGCAAAACTTTTTCTCCAGCCAAAAGAATAAGCCAGGACAACTGGGTGATCAGCGGTTGCCCGCATACCGGCCCGGCTATGACGGAAACCAGCCACGGCGCACACTTCACCTGGTTCACTGCAGGCGGTGGCCCCGGAATTTATTACAACCAATCCTTTAACAATGGAAAAAGTTTTACCAAAAGAGAGCTCGTGAGTGGCGGCAGTGCCAAACACAGCCAGCTCACTACACTTAGCAGTGGCCATGTAGTAATTGTGTGGGAGGAAGCCGTTTCATCTGGCAACAACTTCAGCAACAGGATAGCGGTGCAACTACGCAACCCCGATGGTAAAGCATTGTCAAAAGATTATATTAGCAGCCCTGGAAGTAGTTCCTCTTATCCTGTAATTTTCCCCACTTCCGGCAATAAAGCGCTGCTGGCCTACACCGAAATAACTGAAGATAAAAAGCAGGTGCTGCTACAACAAATAGAATTGAAATAACGGAATAATCAGCGAAAGGAGCAGGATACAAACAAGGCCTCTGCTCCTTAATTTTGATGGCTTCCGCTCGCAAATAACAGTAGGCAGCCGGCCTTTTGGCTTCAATCACTAATGAACTAACTTCGCTCTTTAACCTTTAATATTGCTGCAACACATAGTTCATTACTCCCTGCATTTATTTCTCCCTGCGCTGGTAGCCTATATTTTTTTCCGTAGTACCTGGAAAAAAGCATGGCTACTAATGCTGGCCACCATGTTTGTAGATGCTGATCACCTGCTGGCTGACCCGATCTTCCAGGCTAACCGATGCAGTATTGGTTTTCACGTATTACACTCCTACTGGGCGATTGCACTGTATGCGGTGTTGCTGATTGTGTGGAATCATAAAACAGCCCGTATTATTTTTACAGGCTTGCTGCTACATATGGTTACTGATTATATTGACTGCCTGTTTATGGGGAGATGATTCAGGAGTCTGTAGTCGGCAGTCGATAGTCGTGAGTCGGCAGACCGAAGTTCCAGGTTGAACCCTGGGCTTCCATGACTCTGAACTAAGAACTCTGGGCTCTGAACTGTAACCGGGAGTCGGCAGTCGTGAGTCGGCAGTCGGTAGTTCCGAGCCTGAAGTTCCGGGTTTAACCTTGAGCTTCCTGGACTCTGAACTCAGAACTCCTGCCTCTGAACTCCGAACTCCCGACGCTAAACTAAGTTCTCCTGCCTCTGAACTGTAAAAAAACGGGACTTAGGCCGAATATTCTTTTAGATACACGGCAAACCTGCAGCCTTTTTCAAGCTCGCTTTCCACTTCGATACGCCCACCGTTTTTTTCTATCATTTTTTTGATAAGGTACAGCCCGATTCCTTTCCCCTCCTGGCTATTGTTGAAGCGGATGAATGGAGTGAAAAGACGGCCGCCATTTTTCTTCATATCAATACCTTCACCATTGTCTGTAAATACCAGTTCTACCATACCATTGCGCCGACGGCTGCTGATATCTATCTGTAGCGGTGAGCCAGCCCTGCGGTACTTGATGGAATTACCAATAAGGTTTCGGAATATGCTGCTGATGTATGGAGCGATATAGCTGATATCTTCTACCTTAAAATCGTGGCTAAAATGTATGTCTTTATTTTTTACAAGATTACCCAGTTCCTCCACCGTTTCATCTAAGAGTTCGGGCAAATTGATGCGTTTAACAAGGCCGAGACTTTGCGTTTGCAGGTCGAGTATCTCCACTAAGCCCTGCACTGTTTTTTCCAGCCTCCTGGCGGCTCTTTCAATTACCTGGATATAAGTAAGTTTGGTCTCAGGATCATGGGCATCTTCCAAAAATCCTATGGATAATTTCAGGGTGGTCAATGGTGTTTTAAGGTCGTGAGACACCGTGTAAGTAAATTCTTCCAGGTAAGTATTGGTGTCTTTTAATTTTTCATTGAGTACCTGTATTTCTTTGATCTGTTGTTGATTATTTTGCTGTTCTATCCTTAATTGCTCTGTAAGCTGCATCAGCGCCAGGTTCCTTTCTTTCAACTCCTCGTAAGCCCCTATATTGGGTTCCTTTTGAATTTGTTGTATCCAGCCCTGTATAATGAGTTTACTGATGGGTTTACCAAAAGCGGGAATTTTCATCCTTAATTCCACAACAGTGCCCTTGTCGGTACTTTGTATCCTAAATCCATCAACCAGTTTCCTGGAAAATACAATACCGCGGCCCTTCCCTGTAAATGTTTGCGGGTTTCTCGACAGAACCTCCTGGAGGTTGCTGATGCCCGGGCCGCAATCCGATACCAACGCTTCCAGTTCATATTCCTGGTCCTTTTTCTGGTTTACGTTAAAATGGATATTTCCCCCTTTACAAAATTCAAGTGCATTGCGGCTGATCTCCGATACAGCTGTGGCAAAACGGGTTTGTTCAGAAATATTAATGCCCGCATACCGACCTATCTGCATGGCCCGTCGGTAAGCCAATACAATGTCCATTTCGTTTTCTAGGCTCAGCCTGGTTATTTCAATCTTCATGTAGATCCATTATCCAATTACAGTTACCGTTGTATCATCGTTTCCCCGGCAGTTATCTTTATACAAAGCTGCTGCCAATAAAACCCGGTCGTGCTTAAGAATACCCGGATACTTACTAATATCCCACCTGTTGTTAAGGCCATCACTATGCATAATGAGCAAATCTGTTTTTTCCCATTCCAATGTACTGTCGTGCAATGTGCCGGGAATACTATGTCCTACAATACCGTTATAAGACTGGCAGCTTTTGGATTTGCGGCCCATAGAAAGCAATTTCACTGTGATATTTCCTACGCCACAATAAGTCATTTTCCGTTGGTTAAGATCCAGGTGTACAATATACATCACCGCACCTCGGGTCCTTTTGGCCTCCCGGTGAATCATTTTTATTTGTTCGGCCGGGGGATAACCCATGGTATCGGGATAAGCTTGCAGGCAGCTAACTGCTGCAGCACCAGCCATCTCTCCATGTCCCAGTCCATCGCAAATGGCAATATGTTCTACATTTTCCCTGCGCAAACAGAGAAAATTATCACCACAGGTTTCCTCCCCATCCTTGGCCACCATGATAGCACCCATTTTCACCAGTTTACGCTTTCCAGTTGGTTTGTTGCTAAAAATACGGCATACCATTACGGTGCCCCAACCTTTAAGGGAGTATGCATCAAATTCATCACTAAGGCGTTTGATTGCGCCCAGTCCATGCCCTAATGTGCTTGAGGTAGAAACCCCGTCTTCCATCATGGCATTCATAAAGTCCATACCGGGACCATTATCTATACACACAATCTCCAGCCCTTTGATGTCTCCTGCTAAAAGTTTTACCAGCAATGTTCCACCCACGGCCGTATGTTTTACAATATTACTCGTGAGTTCTGCTACTATTATTTCCAGTTCAGAAAAACGTTTGGCCGAAAAACCTGCCTGCTGAGCAATTCGTTTTATGTCGCTGCGGGCGCCCGCCTGGTAAGTGCGATTGGGAAGGGATATTTTTTTATGGGGAACCTCAGCCATTTTTCCATTGAATTATTGTAACAGTGGTTCCCCTTGAAACTGCACTCTGTATATCAAAAAATGCCACCAGCCTTTTGGCCCCGGGAAGCCCCAAACCGAGCGTACGCCCTGTTGTGTAGCCATCCCGCATGGCGAGAGCTATATCGGTTATGCCGGGACCCTTATCAATAAAAGTAACCCGGATGCCGGTTTTAAGGGCAGCCTGGGATATTACTTCACAGATCACCTGGCCCCTGCCGGCATAAGTGAGAATATTGCGGATAAGTTCGCTGGCTGCGGTCAACAATTTTGTTTTGTTCACCAGGCCCATTTTGATCTTATCTGCATATTCTGCTATCCTGTTTCTTACAAAAACAAGATCCTGTTCTTTAAGCACGGGAAGTACTTCTTTATTCAGTACCATCATCCCCCGTTGGTTCGCTGTCGTCATTTTCTTCCTCTTCGGTATTAATTTTTCGCCTGAGCAGTTCCATCCCTTTCTCCACATTTAATGCTGTATGCACCCCACTCATGGGCATACCGAGTTCTATAAGTGTAATGGCCACAGCAGGCTGCATGCCTACTACCACGGTTTGAGCATCCATTATTTTCGACATCTGGGCAATATTCCCCAGGATACGCCCCATAAAAGAATCTACCACGTTTACTGCCGAAATATCGATGAGAACGCCTCTCGACTTGTATTTGCTGATACTTGCTACCAGGTCTGCTTCCAGGTTGAGCGCAAGGCGATCGTACAAATCTACCTGGATGGTCACTAACAAAAAGTCACCCATTTTTAAAATAGGTATCTTATCCATAAACAATCAATAATTTATTTATCTGTTTTTTTTACTTCAAAATTCAACATCCGGAAGGCAAAACGCAAG
>CBFGLL010000210.1:0-4691 GCA_965649585.1 uncultured Chitinophagaceae bacterium
TCCAGTATCTAGCATCTAGTATCCAGTATCCAGTATCCAGTATCCAGTATCTTTGGCTCCCCCCTCACTCATCTCCCTGCACAAACTTATCCATATCTCTTTTTTGTTTTTTTGTAGGACGGCCCACTTTGCTGAGGCGTTTGCCGGTGTGAAATGCGCTGGCTTCAAATTTCAACCTTTCAACTTCTTCTGCCGGGGTGATATCTAAATAATATTTGATGGCTTCACTGTATTGCACCCTGGTGTGCAGTAGCCCGGTAACTTTTATCAGCCACTTTTTGGCTTCGGTTTTTACTTCATATTCATCATTTACCGACACTGTTTTGGATGCCTTGCAGGATTGACCCTGGTATTTTACTTTTCCCTTATCACAAGCTTCGGCTGCCATCGTACGGGTTTTGAACAACCGGATTGCCCACAGGTATTTATCTATTCTCAGTTTCTCTGCTGCCATACCATAATTTTTCTTAGCGCAAAAATAGGATTCTTTACAAATAAGCGGGCTTTAACATAGCCCTGTGTGACAGCGCTTAATTATTATGTATTTTTAGAGCCAAAATTTTAGCACTCATGTATAAATTTCAATTGCTGGTTGTTGTATTCCTGTTTTCTGTAGGCGCAGTTATTGGTCAAAAAAGACCACTGGTATGGACTGCCGATGGAGCCTTTTACCTTAAATCTACTCCAAATGGAATTGTAAAAGTAGATCCAAGAACAGAAACAGAATCCATGCTGTACACAAAAGAAGTATTGACCGCCCCGGGCACTTCTGCTCCACTCAAGCTGCAATATTTTGAGTACAGCCCCGATCGCACAAAATTGTTGTTGTTTACTAATACTGCCAAAGTGTGGCGTTACAATACCCGGGGTGATTATTGGGTATTGAACACAGCAAATAACCAGTTGAAAAAACTGGGTGCAGGGCTGCCTGAAAAGTCATTGATGTTCGCCAAATTTTCCCCGGATAATAAAATGGTAGCTTATGTGAGCGGCAACAATATTTATGTAGAAGACATTTCAAGTAACATAGTGCGTAAACTAACTGCAGACGGTACACGAAAACTCATCAATGGCACTTTCGACTGGGCCTACGAAGAAGAATTTGGCATGCGTGATGGTTTCAGGTGGAGTCCGGATAGTAAACAGATCGCTTTCTGGCAGATAGACGCCAGCAAAATAAGAGATTACTATATGCTCAACACCACCGATTCTAACTATTCAAAAGTAATTCCGGTAGAGTATCCCAAAGTAGGGGAGTCACCCAGCCCGGCAAGAATTGGTGTGGTTACGTTAAATGGAGGGCTGATTCGCTGGATGAAGATTCCCGGCGACCCGCAGCAACATTATATTACCCGCATGGAATGGAGCGCTCCCGGAGAATTGATGATACAGCAGCTCGATAGAAAACAACAGGAAAGTAAACTGATGTACAGCCGGGTTTCAGATGGTAACACAGCCACTTTTTGGGCAGAAAATGACGAGGCCTGGGTTGATTTAAATCCTTCCGATTTTACTGGCGAACCAGGCGGTTTTCGTTGGGTAAACAAAGGCCAGGAATTTTTGTGGGTGAGTGAAAAGGATGGGTGGCGCCACATTTACCGCATCAGCCGTGATGGAAAAAACAGCACGCTGATCACAAAAGGAAATTATGATATCGGCAAAATTTTGCTGGTGGATGAACTAAATAATTACGTTTACTTTACCGCTTCTCCGGCAAACGCAACACAATTGTACATGTATCGTGTGCGGCTGAATAATCCAAAAGATGAACCTGAAATGATGACGCCCGCTTCACAGAAAGGTACCCATAATTATGATGTATCCACTAATGGCAAATGGGCAAAACATAGTTTCAGCAATTACAATACAGCACCGGTTTCGGAATGGATAACTGTTGCTGATCATCGCCCTTTACAACCTGCAAATGCGATTGAAAAAAAATGGAAACAGGATGCGAATGTTAACGTGGAATATGTAAAACTCAGCACCGATGACAATATTCAATTAGATGCATGGATTAAGAAACCAGCCAATTTTAACCCGGCAAAAAAATATCCCGTGGTATTGTATGTATATGGTGAGCCCGCTGCAACCGTAACCGATGATAGTTATGGAAACCACAACAACTTTTTGTACGATGGCGACATGTCGGCAGACGGATACGTGCAGGTTGGTATTGATAACCGTGGCACACCTGCATTAAAAGGCGCTGCATGGAGAAAATCAATTTATCGTAAAGTGGGTGATATCAACATCAGGGATATGGCAGCAGGCATGAAAAAGTTGCTTGAACTGCCATACATGGATAAAAGCCGTGTGGCTGTATGGGGATGGAGCGGTGGCGGCTCTTCTACTTTGCACCTGTTGTTCAGGTATCCTGAAATGTTCCAGACAGGTATATCCATTGCAGCCGTAAGCAACCAATTGTTTTACGACAATATTTACCAGGAACGCTATATGGGTTTGCCGCAGGAAAATATGCAGGATTTTATAAAAGGTTCACCTATCACTTATGCAAAAAACCTGAAGGGAAATTTGTTATACATCCACGGTACCGGCGATGACAATGTGCATTACAGCAATGCGGAGTTACTCATCAACGAACTGGTGGCCAATAAAAAACAATTCCAGATGATGGCTTATCCAAACCGCAGCCACAACATCAGTGAAGGACCGGGTACATGGGAGCACTTATCTGCTTTATATACAAATTATTTAAAAGAGCATTGCCCTCCCGGCGCCCGTTAATTAAATAATGATGAGTGACAGGAGTAAATTATTAGCCGACAGGTTGAGAGAAGTAGTATTCAACGGCAAGTGGGTGGCCAATACAAATTACCGGGATCAATTGGTGAATACTTCCCTGCAACAGGCCAATCAAAAAGCCGGGAAACTCAATACCATTGCTGCGCTCGTGTATCATATCGATTATTATTTCAATGGCCTGAACAGGGTTTTTGAATCTGGCAGGCTGGAGATAAGTGATCAATTTAGTTTTGATCATGCTCCTGTTGCTGATGAAGAAGGTTGGAACAGCAGGAAGGATGCATTTTTTGCGAATGCAGAAAGCTTTGCGGCCCACGTGGAGCAAATGACAGACGAAGAACTGGATAGCCCCTTTGTAAACCCAAAGTATGGCACCTGGTTAAGAAATATAGAAGGAGTGATTGAACATTGTTATTATCACCTCGGGCAAATATCTCTTATAAGAAAATTAATAACTTGATTTACTCCAGCCTCCACACCGGGTACTGGTTGTGCGCCTTTTCGTAATAATCAGAATTCCGGTAAATGAAGTCGAGGATTGCATTGGAGTTGCCTGCAAATTTTGAATCGGCTGCTTTTTTCTCTGCTAATTTTTTTTGGAGGGAGCTGTCGGTCTTCAGTACGTTCGCTGCAATATCTTCCCAACGATAATCACTGTATCCTTCTTTTTGCTGCAGAATAGCATCAAAAAAGTTCCAGGCAAAAAAGCTGTCATCGCCGGTGGGTTCCAGCATTTCAATGATATAACGATTACTTTCCTGGTTTAGGTAAATGATGTAATCGCCTTTTAGGAATTTTTTATCCTCAACCGTGGTTTCGGTTTTTACGCCGTAATTTTTATGGTGTTTTTCGTAGGCTGTGGGAAATGATTTCAGCTCCCTTATTTTATATCCCGCCACTTTAATAACAGTATCTTTTTTCAATTGCTGCATTGTTACTTTGTTAAGCCGCAGCAGGTCAATCACCGCCCACCATCCTGCGGGGATGATATAAGCTTTCGGTTTTTTAATCATTGCCTCTGGAACAAAATAGTTGAAGAATGGAATTTTTTGAGTGAAAGGTTTGGAGTGATTGTAAAACATTTTCTGCAGGCCTGTCGCTTCACTCAGGCTACTATCTCTTTGGTATCCCTTAAAGATAAACTCTCCCTGCTGCGACCTGTCTGCCTTCCATTTCAACGGGAATTCGATTGTGTTCGTCCATTCTGCCACTGCCTTCGCCCTTTGTTGCTTGATATCTGCAGCTTTTTTACTGCTCTCCTGCATAAAACTCACCATAAGGTCGTAGGTTGATTGTACTCTTTCTTTGTATGGCTTCAGCATATGTGTTTCCGGCATAAAGGAAATAGTATTGAACAAGGCTGCATAACCCGATGAATACCTGGGAGGATCCATAAACATACGGATGCCCTTAGTAAAATCGGAAGCACCAAAATCAACATAGGGGATCATGTCCCATCCTTTGCCCGACATGCTTTTGTACAATGCAGGTTCAAAATTATTTTTCACCCATGAGCCCAGGGTTGATCCCAGTTTATCGTATTGGGTTGTGATGAGAGTCATAGTATGCTGGTAATCTGCGCCATCACTCACATGGTTGTCGATAAATATATCGGGGTTGAGTTGGTGAAAAATTTCGGTGAATGACCTTGCGTTTCTGGAGTCGCATTTTGTGAAATCCCTGTTCAGGTCGAGGTTTTGGGCGTTGCCACGAAAGCCATATTCAACAGGGCCATTTTGATTTACCCTGGTATAGCCGTTCCGGTTTAAACATCCGCCGATATTATATACAGGAATGAGGCCGATGGCAATATTGGAAGGAAGTTGTATTTTTTTACGAATGATATCTCTTACCAGCATCATGCTCGCATCTATGCCGTCTGGTTCGCCCGGGTGAATACCATTATTGATGAGTATCACCACTTT
>CBFGLL010000211.1:0-4690 GCA_965649585.1 uncultured Chitinophagaceae bacterium
CTTTCGGCACCTACCAGTATTTCATCCTGGTTGATGGGGCAGGATATTTTTACATCTTTCACCGGCATGTTGAACATGGAATGTTTACGGGCAAAATCAACTATCATCACTTTTTTTCCTCTTACTGTGAGCAACATATAACTGCTGTCGAATGTTTTGATATCACTCAGCCCACTGATGCCGATGGTGCGGGTGGCCCAATCATCTTTTACCCAATTGTTCAACCCGTCTGTCGAAGAGAAACATTGTTCATAGGTGATGGCAAGGTAGCCCCCGCCTGTTTTCTGGAAGATAGCCCTGTCAATATTTTCTGAAGGTTTATAACCCGGGATCCTGATAGTGTGGATCTTCCTGTCGGCATCCAGCATCAGTGGGTATTTGCCGGTATTGATCCACAACTGGTTTTTGTTGTCGCAAAAAATGCGGCCGATGATGTTGGAACTGATCTCGGGGTGGGTTTCCATGCTGTAATGGCGGGAGCTATAGCCATCGTAGCTGGTAAATCCATCGGTCGAAGTGATCCAGAACACGCCATCCTGGTCCACGGTGGCATACCAGTTATTACCCATTGCCGGGTTTTCCGATGGGCTCACATGATTAAAATTCAGAGGTTGGGCCCCAAGCCTGGATAAACAACATAGCAGCATACACAGCTGCACAGCCATTTTAAAATAAATGCTGCCCCTGTTGATGGTATGAAAAAGCCGGAAATTCAACTATGCTGTAAATGTGGTTTAAAGATAACTCAGCCCCTTCAAAAATAAAGGAATGCAAACGGCCGCAACAGCCATTGCCTAAATAAAACCGCCATTGGGTAAATGGATATTGCCTTCTTTATGGCGAACAAATACTTTTATACCGCTTATAGAGAAAATTATGAAGGTGACACAATTAAAGGTATTGGAAATAGAGCAGGAGCTGAAGCAACTGGGTTTGCTCCGTTCAGAGCCGCCGGGCTGGGTGCAGGAGTTTGCTGAAACCAAACAAATGAGCGATAATGATTTTACCGACTGGCTTCAATTTGTGTACCTGCCCAATTGCCGCAAGGGTGTACTATTTCACCAGCACAATATAGTGCTACAGGCAAAAAAATTCTGGAAACACGACCTGCAAAAAGGAAAGCTACTGCAGTTGCTGGTGGAGCTGGATGCTATGATTTAAAACGGGTTCCCCTTAAAATTTCTTTTGTTTCCAGCCGCCAGTGGCGGCTGGATAAATACCGATTTTTATCAAACAACTTTTTTTAAAACCTACTATTATGAAGTTCTCCTTTTCTTTATTAATCCTGTGCCTGTTATCGCAGGCAGTTATTGCACAAAACGTTGGGATTGGCACCTCCAACCCTTCGCAGAAATTACATCTTGTAAATGGTAAAATTTATTTGCAGGATAACAGGGCGAACAATAGCCCTCACCTGATATTTGATAACCCGGCTGGCGTAAACTATAAAGAAGGCGGGCTGCAATGGCATAGGTCCGGGGATACGATGGCAGCCATTAACTATGTGGCCAATCCTAATACGCCCAATTATGTAGCCCTAAATGTGTCGAGCAAAACAACGGCTGACATGATCGTGAATTCGAGTGGCCGGATCGGTATGGGAATCAGTCTGCCTTCAGCCAAATTACATGTAAGGGATGCACAGGCGGCGGATATCCTGGTATTGGATGCATTAAACCCCACCATCCAGTTAAGGAGAAATATTGGTACCCTCATCGCCAATTTTGAGGATGTGGGTTTTATTCAAACAAGTGATGAAAATCTGCGCATTGGTACAAACTCTTCCAACCTCAATGGAAAGTTTGTGGTGCGAACCGGTGGCGGCGATCGTTTATTTGTGGATGCCAGCGGAAATGTGAGCATCGGTACTACCGACGTGGCAGCGGGTTATAGGGTTAATATTGCCGGTAAAGCCATTTGCGAAGAACTCAAAGTGCAACTAAGAGGAAGCTGGCCCGACTATGTGTTTAACGAGCAGTATAAATTAAGATCGATCCCCGAATTAGAATCCTTCATTAAGGAAAACAAACATCTCCCCAATATTCCAAAAGCTGCTGACATTGAAAGCAGCGGACTTGAAGTGGGAGACATGCAGAAAAGAATGATGGAAAAAATTGAAGAGCTAACCCTGTATGTAATAGAGTTGAAAAAAGAAATCGATACACTTAAAAAAGAGAAACAATGAAATCAACCATTTTGTTACTCCTTATGATGAATTGTTTTTCACTGCTGGCCCAGGAGGAGAATGATAATATTCCGCCGCACTTGTCGGCCCTGATATACAACGACGCTGTCAACAACTACCATAAAATAACGGATCTTAAAAAATGGATGGGCAACAACGGGGTGGAAGAAAGACTGAGTAATCACCATGTATTATTTGGGTGGCCTATGCGATCCAATTCCAACTACGATGAAGTGCCCAATTATTATATGATCCAACACTATGTGGACCAGATACGCAACACAGGCAGCATTCAGGATTGGGGTTGTACTGGAAGATCATACAACAATCATGAAGGCATAGACATTAACCTGTATCCGTTCTGGTGGCGCATGAAGAACCAGAACAATGTGTTTGCCAGCGCTGCAGCCCCTGGCATTGTTATCAGTGTAAGAGACTCCATTAATAACGAAAATAACTGCATGGAGCCTGGAGAAATCAGTGATGGAAATTTTGTGGCGATACTGCATAGCGATAGCTCCATTTCCCGCTATTACCACATTAAGAGGAATAGCGCCCTGGTAACGGTAGGCCAGTTTGTTGAAGAGGGAAAGCTGCTGGCCAATATTGCAAGTTCGGGCAGGAGTTCTAACCCGCACCTGCATTTTGATGTGAGGGATAGGGATAACCAGTGGATCGAACCTTTTTATCCTGTGGCAGGGATGTCGAGCCAATGCCAGTCGCTAAACGAAGACAGTTGGTGGAAAGATCAGAAACCCTATTTTGAACCACAGATCAACAGGGTTGCCACGCATAGCGGGGTCCCGGTTTTGGAGGGCTATATCAACGATAATTATCAGAATGGATTTTGCCCGGCCGATGAAGATCCAAAATTAAAAAATCAATTCAGCCCGGGCGACCCGATGTATATTGGAGTAGCCCTGCATGATGTACATAAAAATGACTCGGTATTTTACACGATAGTTGACCCCAATAATAACGTGCTGTACACATCTTCTCATAAGGTAACTTCGTTGGACTTTTCGGGTAGGATACCCCGATCCTACCGCACCAGGGTATATGTACTTCCCGGAGCTTCACCTTTAGGAACTTACACGGTGTATGTAAATCTGAAATATATGTTGTACAACCCGGGTAGTGGTAATCCAACTTATGCCTGGGCAAACTACCATCATTATTTTACCGTGGGTTGTGTTTCAAACAGATCCTTAACAGGAAATGTTTCTGTAAACAAGGGACATATTGTTTCAAACAGTTTACAATCTGTTCAAAACATCAGCGGGGGAAAGTCTTTGTACCAGTCTGCAAATTATATACAGCTGAATCCTGGATTTGTAGCCGAATCAGGCGCCACATTAAAGGCAAGGATCAGGAATTGTGATTTTTCTGAATAGTGCGTAGCCCCGCTAAGGCTGAATTAAATAATAATACGAATGAATGCTGTAGGCGAAAATGCGGGGACGGAAGCTTGAATATTCTCCCGCATTTTCGCCTTCTTTTTTATTCTCCCGGCCGGTATTTTCTTTTTGCTCCTTTCAGTACATCTTCTTTATAAAATAATACTTCCTTAAACAAGCCTTTGGTATATGGAATGAGTTGATCGGAAAAATGTGGAGACGAAGGGTCCCCGCTGTTGCCACCAGCCAGTAATGATTTTGCCTTTACCTTTTTTCCAAACTCTACAGCACACACAAAACTGTTTCCGCCAAAACCATAACGTTTTCGGTTACCCGAAAAGTAATCACTGTTATAACTGGGAAGCTGCCCCCACATGGCTGATGCAAAGCCAACGGGGGCACTGGGCGCATCGTCGTCAAAGTTTGGTTCAATACTATTTTGTATCCTTTGATAGCGGTTAATATCGCCCCAGGGCACATTCCATTCTCCATTGTTTTTGGAGGATATAATGTTGATTGCTCTTTGCAGGGCATTCAATAATACCGTGTCAGCAGCCTGTTCTGTAAAAACCCTGGTACATTGCACCTGGTCGGTTAAGTTAGCTGCTTTGCAGGTGGCACGCATAGCAGGCAGCAATTCCGTGGCCCAGTGTACGGCTACGCTGGTAGCAACAGAATTTTCCGCAGCATACAGGTTCCAGGCTCGCAGGCTGTCAATTACTTCCTGCAGGCTATTATTGCGGGCCGTTTTTTGATTTTCAAATGCTTTAAACAACCGGGGCAGCATGGTTTCAAAAGCGGTGAGTTTTTTATCGTAACCTGCTGCTATTAGTTTATCGAGATCGAAACCCTTTTTATTTTCCAGTACCCTTACCGCATTCAACCCCCTGAAATTTTCTCCATCGGGCGCCATATACCAGGGGAAGTTTTTTTGTTGCGGGCTGGAGGACCCGCTCACCGTGTACGGCGTGGAATTGCAGTTTTGTATCCAGCCTGTGGCAGGGTTAATTACCTGCACAATATCTTTTACCTCATGCAGGCCTTTCCATTCGGTGGCAGCTGTTGTTCCGTCAACGGGTTTGCTCCAGTTGTACCCGGTATCCCGCTT
>CBFGLL010000212.1:0-4687 GCA_965649585.1 uncultured Chitinophagaceae bacterium
CAGACGGGTTACCATTTTGGGCCAAACTAATAATGATCGTGGCGGCAATTGCTTTGGTGGTGGTAGGATTTAAATGGCTGCTAACACAATACCCCAAAAGCAAGTTCATCGCAAAGGTCAACGGCTTTATTGCAGGTTTAGGTACCGGGTTTTCCACTATCCGGAATCTCCGGCATCGCAAATTATTTGTAGCGCACACCTTGTTTATATGGGCCATGTACCTGCTGCAGGTGTATCTCGGATTTTTTGCCATGAACGGGTTGGAGCAGCTCGATTTAAAAGCGGCATTTTCTGTTCTTTCCCTGGCCACGCTTGCCATGATCGTCACGCCCGGAGGCATTGGCTCCTTTCCAGTATTTGTAATGCAAACCCTCATGATCTATGGCATTGCATCTCCCCTGGGTAAAGCTTTTGGATGGCTGATCTGGGGCGCCAACACGTCCATTGTAATCGTTGCAGGTTTTATTTCTCTCATCCTGCTACCGATGATGAATAAGAATAAAAACATCCTGTAAAAAATTCATGTAAACTTAATATGTGGTGATCTCCATCCGCAAAATCGCTTATTATTTTTGCAGCGCATTATCATAACTTACCCCAAATAAGCTACAGAACTTGCACAAAAGGAAAACCATCGTAAGGGATATCAGCTGGCTCTCATTCAATGCCAGGGTGCTCCAGGAAGCTGCTGATGAAACAGTACCGCTTAAAGAAAGGATTAAGTTTCTTGGGATATTTTCTAACAACCTCGACGAATTTTTCAGGGTGCGGGTAGCCACTTTGCGCAAAATGGCAGAACTGGGGCACAAAGCCAATATGCACCTGGAGGAGCATCCTAAAGCCATTATTGAAGAGATACAGGAAATAGTGAACGTGCAGCAGGTTGCATTTGAACGCACCTGGAAGGAGATACAAAAGGAAATCGCGAGGCAGCAAATTTTTTTGCTGAACGATAAAAAACTTACTGCGGCCCAACAAAAATTTGTATTGGAATATTTCAACGATGAAGTGCGAAGTTCCATCGTGCCTTTAATGATAGAGAGCATACAGGAATTTCCTGTACTCAACGACAAATCAATTTACCTGGCCTGCAGGTTATCAAAAAAAGATCATAGCATTGCGCCCCGCTTTGCCTTAATATCGGTGCCTTCAAGGGTCATTTCCCGTTTTTTGATACTGCCTGGCAAACCTGCTGAGCACAACATCATCCTGCTGGAGGATGTGATCCGTTTTTGCCTCCCGGTAATTTTTGCTTCTTTCGGGTACGATCATTTTTCATCGCATCTCATTAAACTCACCCGTGATGCAGAAATGGATATTGATAATGATGTATCTACTTCTCTTATACAAAAAATAGAAAAAGGAATTAAGAACAGGAAAAAAGGGAAGCCTGTACGTTTTGTTTTTGATAAAGAGATTGATATTTCACTCCTTACTTACCTGGTAAAGAGGTTGGGCTTGTCGTTAAAAGAAAACCTTATCCCAGGGGGCAGGATTCACAACTTCAAAGACTTTATCAATTTCCCGGAAAGCGTTTTCCCCGGCAAAGGAAAAAGAAAAAAGCCTTTTACGCATCCGGCACTCAGGAACGCAAACAGCGTAACGAAAATCGTTTTTGAAAAAGATGTGTTGCTGCATTTTCCCTATCACTCATTCGACAGCGTGATCGACATGCTGCGGGAAGCGGCCATCGATCCTGATGTGATCAGTATCAAAATTACCTGCTATCGCCTCGCAGCCCGCTCAAAACTCATCAATGCACTTACCAATGCAGTTCGCAACGGAAAGCAGGTGACGGCTGTATTAGAGCTTAGGGCAAGGTTTGATGAGGAAGCCAACCTCTTCTGGAAAAAAGAACTGGAAGAAGCAGGGGTAAAAGTGTTGATAGGTGTACACAATCAAAAAGTGCACGCCAAGTTGTGCCTGATTAAAAAAAGGATCAACAACACTACCACCCATTATGGTTTTGTAAGTACGGGCAACCTCAACGAAAAAACGGCGTTGCTGTACGGCGATCATTGCCTGCTCACGAGCGACCGAAAAATTATGGCCGATGTAAACCGGATGTTCACTTACCTCGAGAATCCCAAAACAAGGATCAACGTTTTAAATAGCTGCAAAACCCTGATGGTAAGCCCCACCGGTATGCGCAAACAACTCACCGGCCTCATCAACAGGGAAACTAAAAATGCCAGGCATAAAAAAACGGCTGCTATTACTTTAAAATTAAATTCCTTAAGCGATGAACAATTGATCCTGAAGCTGGAAGATGCAGCCAAAGCAGGCGTTGAAATAAAACTTGTGGTGCGGGGCATTTGTTGTATGTACACGGAAAATAAAAAATTCAAAAAACCGGTGCAGGCCATCAGTATTGTAGATGAATACCTGGAGCACGCAAGGGTGATGATCTTTCACAATGATGGCCATCATAAAATTTTCATTTCTTCTGCAGACTGGATGGTACGAAATATTGACCACCGGGTAGAAGCAGCCTGCCCAATTTTTGAAAAAGAAATGCAGCAGGAACTCATCGACATTATCCAAATTCAATTAAATGATAATGTAAAAGCAAGGATACTCGACAATGACCTCAGCAACCAGTATGTAAACCCCCGCAACAAAGCAAAACTGCGTTCCCAGTTAGAAATATACAATTACCTGGTTCATAAGAAATACTAGGTTATTGTACCGCCCCCGCTTTTTAGGTGCAATTATTGTATTTTTAAGCCAACACAATTTTTTTCATTTGATATTAGCAGCAATCGACATAGGCAGCAACGCCGCCAGGCTTTTAATAAGTGAAGTTATCCCGGGGGAACATGGCAAACCACAGTTCAACAAACTGAACCTGGTGCGGGTGCCGTTGCGATTGGGTTTCGACGTTTTTGAATCAAGCAGGATATCAGACGAAAAGATGGCCATGTTCCTTAGCACCATGATGGGGTTTAAACATTTGATGGACGCTTATAAAGTAGAGCGCATGATCGCCTGCGCTACCAGCGCCATGAGAGATGCAGCCAACTCTTCAGAAGTAATAGAACGCACTTACCAGGCCACGGGGATCAGGATTGAGATCATTTCCGGCGATATGGAAGCCAATATCGTTTACGAAAACCATGTGGCAGAAAACATGGACGACGATCATAGTTACCTCTACATTGATGTAGGCGGCGGAAGTACAGAAACCTCTTTTTTTTCCGGCGGTAAACTTGTTTTTAAACACTCCTTCAATATCGGTACCATCCGTTTATTAAAAAACCTTGTAACAGATGCAAACTGGGATGAAATGAAGTACACGATAAAGTCTGTAACCAAAGGACACAAAGAAGTGATTACGATTGGAAGTGGCGGCAACATCAACAAAGTGTTTTCATTGAGCAAAAGAAAGGATGGAAAATCGCTGGAACTAGAGTTGTTGCGGGATTATTATCATGAACTCTCGGCTTTTTCTGTGGAAGAAAGGATGGATCGCTACAAAATGCGTCGTGACCGTGCCGATGTTATCGTTCCTGCCCTATCCATTTATGTGAATGCGATGCGCTGGGCCGATTCTAAAATTATTTATGTTCCCAAAATTGGTTTAGCAGATGGGCTGATACAGCACCTGTGGGCCGAAAACAACAAATGAGCATGAAACTACCATCCGTTATTCTGTTGCTGCTACTATTTATAACAGGTAGTGTATCCGCACAGCACAGGTACAATAACTTTGTAGAGGAAAAAAACATTCGCTGGGCAGCAGAGTTTTCAGACACCTTCCATTTTAGTAATCCAAATCTCAGCGAAATATTAAGAACGCAGTTTTTGGAGGGCGATATAAAAGTGGCGCTTGTTGATGACCTGGAAAATATGGAGAGCCTTCGTTTTGAATCATTGCCCGCCGTAATGCGGCGCATGCGGCCCAATGAAGAAATTGCGCCAACCGCTCTGCGGGATTCCCTTTTTTCTCCCGGCGCATTCAATCAACAAACAAAAGACCTGCTGGAAATAAGGGACATTATTTACCTGGAAAAAAACAGGCTTAAATCGCAGGTTTACGCTGTGTCGCCAAAATATATCGTACAAACGAGTTGGGGAATGATACTGGGTACATCTAATCTTTTTACCACGGCTTTTAATACAAAAAGAAACTGGAGTAAGCGGGTAAAGAGAAAAGCCGAGCGCATCGGAGGCAGCAGGCGAACTATTTTGTTAGACGAAAACGCAGGAAAACCTTTAAAAATATTGTACAATCAAAACCTGCTACAGGCTATATGGCCGCAGCTTAATTCAAAATATTTTGAGACCAGCCGCATTGATTCCATGAAAACCGCAATAAACGTTCCCCGCTATGATGAAAACGGTGCGCCCGGCACTATTGCCCGGCTTGTTCCAGGATTAACGCCCGAATCCTTTTATTCAGTTGACATTTATCAAACCTGGTTCTACAACAAACAAAAAAATGTTCTTTTCGGAAATATAGAATACCTGGTCTTAAATATCAAATCTGGTGGCGAGGATAACAATAACCAACAGGTGCAACCATTGCTTAAAGTACTGGTTAAATAAATTTTCGTTTACTTTTACAGCCCACAGCGAATAACCGGAATGTTTTATTCTAATGCAGAGCCATCCTCTTTCGCCCTTTAACATCATTCAAACACATTCGCATGTCAGTAAATAAAGAAGTAAAAAAGATCACTACCAA
>CBFGLL010000213.1:0-4677 GCA_965649585.1 uncultured Chitinophagaceae bacterium
AGCAATAGGCCTGATACCCAGCTGGCAGACTGCCACACATAATAAAAGCTGTAGGGCCTGAAGGAGGAAGAGAGCCCCGGCGCATTTACATTTTCAGTAAAATTTTCAACAGAACGATAACCAATATAATTGCTCAACACTACCCCTACCAGGAATAAAATACCCAATATTTTGAACACGCTGTAATGCTTCAGCTTCAACCATTCTATTTGTAACAAGTGTTTCATGAATCTTATTGATTAGTGAGTTCAAAAAATTTACTTTCGAGGCTTTTACGTTTTACCTGCAAATGATTCAGCACAAGGCCCTGGGTAAAAAAATGCCGGTTAATAGCTTCCAGGTCTGCCTGGCCCATCGGGAAATACAACAATAATTTTCCATCCGATTCAGCAGTGCGTAACAGGCCCGGAGTGGAAACAGCCAGCGACTGCAATTGTTGCATATCGGCAGCGCCCAGTTCTACAACATCGTCGTGCACAAAAATTTCGTCTACATGCCCTGAAGCTACCAGTGTACCCTGTTTTAAAATGGCCACGTGAGAACAAACTTTTTCCACCTCATCCAGCAGGTGACTGGCCATGATGATGGTTTTGCCTTTTTTTGCCAGCTCTTTTATGAGCGCCCTTATTTCTGCAATTCCCACCGGGTCGAGGCCGTTAGTGGGCTCATCAAATACGAGCACTTCAGGATCGCCGAGCAAGGCCGCAGCAATGGCGAGTCGCTGTTTCATTCCAAGCGAATATGAGTTGAAGGGTGAATCTTTCCGGTGGTGTAAATTAACGGTATGTAATATCTGCTCAATATCTTCTTTGCCTCTGCCTTTGATGGCAGCATTTATCTCCAGGTTTTGAACAGCAGACAAATAATGATAAAAATTAGGTGTTTCCAGTAAGGTGCCGATGCGTTTGCGGTGCGCATCTTCCGGCTCTTCATCAAACAATTTATAGGATCCGCCCGAAGGTTTTAAAATACTCATTACAATGCCAAGCAAGGTGGTTTTACCGCTTCCGTTAGGTCCCAGGATTCCAAAAACAGATCCTTTGGGAACGGAAAAACTTACGCCTTTTAATGCCTTGATAGCACCATAATTTTTTGCAAGGTTGTCAACAGTTAGTATGGCCATTCTTCCAATTTATGTTTTAAAGATAACCGATTGTAAAATGCGATGCCAAATAAATTACAGGAGGTTTATTTCAGGTGCTTGTGGTGCCAGATGGAACTAAAATCTCCGAGAATGGCCCGGCCATCTTTGTTGTAGGACAATTTATCGAGATGAAGATCTTCAATGTCTTGTAACAACACTTTTCTATGCGTGGGATTAATGGTACCGCCAACAGCACGGGGCAGCGCATCGGGATCGTATTGAAAATGCGGATCCACCAGTGTGCCCCTGGGATACATAATGCCGGGAGTGCCAACGCCCCGGATGTCAAGATCGTGCGGATGTTCCAGCCCAATGGTATGGCCAAATTCATGCGCTGCAGTGGTGGAATTATTCAGCAGGTTGGCCAGTTTAAAGTAACCGGTATTGCATCCAATGCCATCCACAAACGAAATATCGAACTCGCTATATTCTTCCACCCTGAAAAAGTTGAGCCTGGGATCGTCATTATAAAAAACATCATCCGGTTGCAGGGCAGGGTTGTGCTGGCCGCTGATGTGGAAAATAATTTTATACAGCACGCCTTTGATCGAAACGCTGGCTGAGGGCGCATTCCAATATTCCCCTATCTCCATAGCTATCTGTTGCGCCAGTGGGGGATTAGCTGCATCACCATATATAATAATCTGCGCAGTAATATTTAATGTTGCGTTTTCTTTATCGAGTTCAGCGATGCCCATTAGTGTTGATTTAAATACAGTGCAAGTTTTTCTTCTATTTTATCGATGATCCATTTTTCGGGTGAGGTAACGTGTGCCTCGCCGCTGGAGCCCGAGCCCGGTACAATTATTTCCAGGTTCCACTCATAATTGTTGAGTGCATGGTAACGTTTGTTTTCAGGCAACTCATTTGCCTGGAATTGCAGGCGGCGCTTGGGACGAACTGCTGCAGTGCAGCCCTGCTCATTCCATAGATCTCCCAGGGCTGAAAATTCGGTATTGCTCATGTCAAAATCTATGTTGAACCTTTTTAATGGCTGCTGAATTTTTACATCTTTGTATCTCAACGTGAATTCAAAATCGCCCAGGCTGCGGCCATAATGGTAAAAGTTTTCGATCGTTACATGTTGGTTGCCAAAACCCGCAGCATACAAGATAATATTTATATCATATTCATGCAGGGTGATGCGGTGGTATTTTTGCGCAAGTGTCGTTCGTTTGAATTTGTCCATAGGTTCTGCTGTAATTAGTGAAAACAGGCGCTTTAAAGGTCAGAAAAAATTTACAAGGATGTGGCTAATGCTTATTTTTTATATTTGCAGGCATGATCCCCGATTATGCACACAAAATTTTCTGCGACAAGCGCATCAACTATTCTTTGTTGATGATGTCGCTGGCGATGGATCCTACGCTCTGATTACTCAATAAACAATTCCTGCTTGTGTGGGGCGTACCGAATCTGCACAAATTTGCTCAAGACCGTTTAATTATTTAAAATAAATTATCATGTCAACAACAACGCTTTCTCAAAATAAGGTAGATACCACAATGGATTTTTTGCCGCTGCACGGCACCGACTACGTGGAATTCTATGTAGGAAACGCAAAACAAGCCGCCCATTTTTATAAAACTGCTTTCGGTTTTCAAAGCCTGGCATATGCCGGTCCGGAAACAGGTGTAAAGGACAGGGCCAGTTATGTGATCCGTCAAAACAAACTAACATTTGTATTAACTACACCCCTGCGCACAGACAATGCAATTGCGGATCATATTTACAAACATGGTGATGGGGTAAAGGTGCTGGCATTGAAAGTAGAGGATGCAAAAGATGCCTGGGAGCAAACTACAAAACGTGGTGGTAAATCGTATATGGAACCAGCGGTGCTGAAAGATGATAATGGCGAAGTGGTGATCAGCGGCATCCACACTTACGGGGATACCGTGCATTTATTCGTGGAAAGAAAAAATTATAATGGCGTGTTTATGCCGGGTTTCCGCAAATGGGAATCTAATTACAACCCAACTGAAACAGGTTTGTTATACGTGGATCATTGCGTAGGAAATGTAGGATGGAACCAGATGAATCCGTGGGTGAAATTTTATGAAGAGGTAATGGGCTTCCGCAACATTTTAAGTTTTGATGACAACGATATTTCTACCGAGTACAGCGCTTTGATGAGCAAAGTAATGAGTAACGGTAACGGGTACGTGAAGTTTCCCATTAACGAGCCGGCAGAAGGAAAGAAAAAAAGCCAGGTAGAGGAATACCTCGATTTTTATAACGGCGAAGGCGTGCAGCACGTTGCAATCGCTACGAATAATATTATTGAAACGGTGAGCGAATTGCAAAGACGTGGTGTAGAATTTTTGAAAATTCCCGCATCTTATTATGTAGATGTATTAGACAGGGTAGGGCATATTGACGAAGACCTGCAGCCATTGCAGGAACTCGGTATCCTCATTGATAAAGATGATGAAGGCTACCTGTTGCAGATTTTCAGTAAACCCCTGGAAGACAGGCCGACTTTATTCTTTGAAATTATACAGCGCAAGGGTGCTAAGAGCTTTGGAAAGGGGAATTTTAAGGCACTTTTCGAGGCTTTGGAAAGAGAGCAGGATCTAAGAGGTAATTTATAGTCCAGGTAGAGTATCTATAAGTCATTTGGTCATCGGTCATTAAAGAACGCCCGGCAATGACCAGTGACTTATGACCATTGACTGTTTACCCCTGGGCTACATAAATTTAACAATGAAATAATAAGAAACTTGTTATTTTCACGTTCATTGTATGTAACCCCCAATTTTTTGTTTTAGATGAAAAACCTCTTTGTTGCCGGGGTAATAGTTGTTACCGGCTTTTTTACTGGAAATCATGCATATGCGCAGCCGTCGATGGCTGAACTGAAGAAGAGCAGCCGGGTGGCTGAGGCTTTCAACCGTATGGAAGACAGTGTGAAAAAGCAGTTTAAAAAACAAAACCTGGTATGGCCACCTGCGGAAGTATATGTCCGTTCGTTTAAATACGACCGGCAACTGGAAGTATGGGTAAAAGGAGATACCAAAGAACCCTTTAAATTATTTAAGACCTACAAAGTTTGTATGCAGAGTGGTTCCATGGGTCCCAAGCGTATGGAGGGCGATTACCAGGTGCCGGAAGGGTTTTATTATATCAACGAGTTTAATCCCAATAGTGCTTATCATTTATCCCTTGGCCTTAATTACCCCAATGCGAGTGACATGATATTGAGCGATCAAAACAGGCCGGGCAGTAATATTTATATTCATGGCAATTGTGTTTCCACCGGCTGTATCCCTATTACCGATGTGCCGATGGAAGAATTATTTATCATAGCCGGTGCTGCAAAAGAACACGGGCAGGAATTTATTCCCGTGCATGTTTTTCCGGTGCGGTACAATGTAAAAAAATCGATGGAGTATTTAACTGAGACGATAAAGAACAATACTTACCTGCAACAGTTTAACAGCAATATTAAAACGGCCTTTGATTATTTTGAAACAAAGAAACAATTGCCGGTGGTAATGGTGAACAAGAGAGGGGAGTATGTGTTTAATTAA
>CBFGLL010000214.1:0-4643 GCA_965649585.1 uncultured Chitinophagaceae bacterium
GGTTGGTGCTGGGCTTCGAAATGATGAACACCTGCATTGAACGTATCTGCAACCTTATTCATCCCCAACATAGCAACCTCGTAAAAATTATCAAGGATGTGGCTGCAGCTGCCGTGCTGTTGCTGGCGATTATGGCTACCATCTGCGGCCTCATCATTTTTATTCCAAAAATATTATAGCATGAAATCTTTATCGCCTTTCAACAAACTGATTTGGCTTTGTTTCTTTATCATCGGCGCCCTGCTTTGCTTCCGGGTATTGTATTCGGGGAGTTTGCGCTATATTTTTATGACCTGGAATATCTTTCTGGCATGGGTGCCTTATGTTATTGCATCGCAGTTAATTTCTTATAAGTTTAAGTCCACCTGGCAACGGGTGTTCCTGTTTTGCTCCTGGTTGTTATTTTTTCCCAATGCCCTGTACATCGTTACAGACCTGGTACATTTAAGGACTGATACAAATGTGCCATGGTGGTTTGACGCCATGTTTCTCTTTCTGAATGCTTTTGTAGGGTTGCTACTTGCCTTTGGGTCGCTGGTAAAAATTGAATCTTTTCTGCGTAAACATTTCAGCAGGCGAATCGTGAACATGTTGGTTCCGGCATTGCTATTTTTTGGTTCCTACGGTGTTTACCTTGGCAGGTTTGAACGCTGGAATAGCTGGAACATAATAGATGATCCTTTTTCACTTTTTTCGGCCATATTCCTCTCTGTTGCTAATCCCATTGAAAACTGGCGGGTTTGGGCCATCAGCATTTTATTTACAATTGTATATGCCTTACTTTTTTACAGCCTGAAGGTATTACCAGCCGTGATCAATCAAAACAAAAATGCCGGGGATTAACCCGGCATCTTTTTGTAAATTATTCAATAATCAAAAATCCAAACCTAAGGATAAATACATCACCGGCTTGCCTTTAAAGAAGCCGCTCATTGGCCAACCAGCATCAAATTTTACAAAGTAGCCAAACAGCGTGCTCCTGGCACCAAAACCATATCCACCTGCAAAGGGACCGAGCCCACCTGCCTTCACTTTCACCACCACATCACCAGTGCCATAGCTGACGGTTGGACGTTTTAATGCATCGTATTTTCCATTCCATGCTGTGCCGAGGTCAACAAACTGGGTAATCATAAAATTGCGGAGGAATGCATTGTTAACTGTCTTGTCAAAAAATGTAGAAACAATCGGCAACCTGAATTCACTGTTCAACACGATAGCGTTATTTCCGTTAGCTACATTTTGAATAAACCCACGCATATTCAAAGCAAGGCTTTGAAAAGCATAATCCTGGTCTGGATCCGGTGGATTTGAAGTATTGAAGTAACGGTCTTTTACATTCCCGTTGTTGTCTGTTGTTTGGTTGTTGCCAAACATCAGCCATCCATCCATACCACCCAGGTAATAGATGAACTTTTGATTGCCCCAGCTAAAATCGGCAGCAGCCCTACCCGCCCAGATAAAGTTTCTTACAATGGGATAATAATACCTTGCATCAATGCCCAGGTTAAAAGTATTGGGCCCATCAGCAAAAACGGTTCCTATCTGCCGGTTCCAGTCAATAGATGCTTTATAGCGCAAACCATTCCAGATATTTTCACTTGGATTCAAAGTGTTGTCATACACAAATTCAGCCCGGGTTACAGAATACAGTGTTCTTTTGTTCGGAATGAATGGATCAGCGGGATCGCCGAGGATAGACCTGATATTGTTATCGCTGCGTATGCCAGTAGAAAAACGAACGCTTTTTACTTCGTCGAAAGGATAGGCAATATTTGCCTGGTACAAGTTGGTAACCTGCCTGTCGTAATAGGTAAAGCCCTGCGCACTTGTGTCCGGAACTATAAATCCGCCACGCTGTGCATTGCGATAATAGGTGACGCCCCAATCAATTCTCCTACGCAGGTTTTGATAACTCGCCATCCATTCGTTGTCTTTAAGATTGGTACCAATTTTAAAAGCACCAGTCAACCGTATGTCTTCAAACAAATCTGATGTTCCTAACCTGATCAATCCATTAAGTGGAGAACTGCTGTTAAGCATAATCGGGCCCTGGCCGCCTGCGTAAGGCTGATAACGGTTCAGCAACACTGTGTTATTAAAATTAACTCCACCAAAATCTGCATTGAATTTTTTTGGTTTATACGGGTACAACTTTGCATTCGCCAATACCGATCCCTTATCTACCGTACTGCTTACCACTGTGCCAATGGTAACAGGCGCACCGCTGCTATCCTGCGGAAACTCACTTTGAAAAACATCACCTTCCGTTTTCACGGTATCAACCACCACACCGGGCCGGGTGGGGTCCACAAGCGTGAGTTCGCTTTCCCGCATTCTTTTCTTGCCATATTCTGTAGGTTGCGCCGTAACATTCCTGCGGCGTAGCGCATTGTCGTCAATCTTTAATTTATACAACACTTTATCATCACTCTGCCGTGTTACCTCGCTCACCTGGTTATTATCCCCGGCGATCCTCGTTTCTGCTATGCTGCTTTGGTAATTGGTAATAGGAAAACTGTAAGCCGAATCGGACGACACGCTCACCACCGCGATGGAATCCACATCCGTTTTTTTATACACCCGCAGTGCGCTATCCACTTCCTGTGGTGATGGATTGCGTAAGATATCATCGCCGATCAGCACCAGGGTATCCAGCCCTTCTTTAGTGGTAGTAAAAAATCCTGCGTACCGGTTGGCAATACCATTTTCATCGCTGATAAAAGTGAAATGGTTTTCGTTGTATTGCATTGGGAAACGGGCATCACCGTATTTAAGGTTAGTGAGCTGCGTTATTTGATTCAGTTCTGGTTTATCGCCAAAGTTGGTGATTAAAAATACATTGAACCTGTTGTCTGAAGGCAACACGGTATCAGCTGTTTTTGCATAAGGACTGGGCCGGTTGCTACTGAAAATGATGCCTGTTTTTCCGGGGAATGCCACAAAACTTGCATCAAGGTTATCGTACACATCGTTTGTAATTGCGGTGAATTTTTCCCGTTCTATATCGTAGGTGTAAATATCTGTGTGCCCGTTTTTAACGGCTGATAATAAAAGCGTTTTACTATCAAGCATATACTTCATATCCTGTATCTGGTCGATATCGCCGCTGAGCATTGTCTTGTTGTATTTGATGCCCGTCACCAGGTCGTACACAAAAAAGTTGAGTTTGCCCTCGTTGATATACGCTACTGCTATCCTTGTACCTTTGGGATCCCAGGCCATTTGCGGGTAGGTAGGGTTTACTTCATTTTCGTAATTACGAACACCAAATTTCAACAAGGTTTTATATTCAAAATCTTCGCTCAGTATCACTCTTACAATGCCTTTTTTCCATTGGGTAACTACAAAACTGTTGTTGCGTTTGTTAGGGTTTACATTAAAACGATAATAGTTCAATCTTTTGCTGATGGTGAATCCTTCAACAAAATTTCCTTTGGGATAAGATTTTCTCCTTCGGATATCATCATAATATTTATCTGTTTCATACTCCATAAACTCACGGAGCAAGGCATTAAACTTAAGCTTGGTAATCTGCTGGCTTGCTTTGTTTAGATTTTTATATTGCCGGGCCAGGTAGAAAAAATAAGTAACATTTTCCTTCTTGTATTTTTCTTCTATAAAGTACCAGAATGCATGACCAGCCAGGAGCGGACGATGAAAAGCAAGGCTGGAAAATTTATTATAGTTTCCACTCAATAGTTCGCTTTTTAAATCATCATCTAATTCTGCGCTCCAGTTTTCACCGATATAAGCTACGTAACCATCCACCAGGCATTGGGGCAGATCGAGCAGGGTTTGATTGCCGGCTACTTCGCCAATATCATCACCAAACAATAAATTTTGAGTAATGATCTGGGCGATACCCTGCCGCACCTGCCTTTTTAAGTTTGCATGGTTGCCATCGAAATATAAGGTCACTTTGTTGTTGACAAACTTGGTAAGTCCACCGGTTCTGAGGATATCGGTCTCCAGCCCGATATTCGTTTGCTGCATATCAGAATACTGGTTATAGATAATGAGGTTGGCCCTGCGTTGCAAACTATATTCTGTGGCCGATTCAATTTGCGGCAGTTCCTGTTCTGCAGCCTGCAACACATATTTTGCCAGCTCCTGCCCGTTGTCGTAGAAATATACGTTGAAATTTTTGGTTTGATAATATTGCCATTTAAAAGTTCTGTGTTGTACACGGTTTCTACCAAACAATACCGAATTAACCTGGGCAAACGACTCCAACCCTGCACATGAAAACAAAAAGGATATTAAAATTATTCTGCTGAACTTTGACATACGGTGTGGTTAATTGAATACTAAAATTACTTTATTCACATTAATCATTAAAATCTTTTAAATCAATGTAATGCTGAAGATAAAATCATTCGAATTTAGCCCCATACAGGAGAATACGTACATAGTTTATAATGAGTTTAACAATGCGATTATCATCGATCCGGGCTGCTATTTTGATGAGGAAAAAGAGGAACTGTCGGCTTTTATCGATAAGATGAAACTGGTGCCGAAAATGCTGCTTAATACACATTGCCATCTCGATCATGTTTTCGGTAATAAATACGTGGCAGAAAAATATAACCTTACTTTACGAATACACGAAGGAGAAAAAAAAGTGCTGGATCTTGCGCCCG
>CBFGLL010000215.1:0-4639 GCA_965649585.1 uncultured Chitinophagaceae bacterium
AAGAGGTGGTTCGTGGTGACACGAACCACGGCGACATGGTGACACGAACCATGGCGATAGTGTTTAGAAATCCGTTGAAGTGGTTCGTGATGACACGAACCACGGCGATGGCGACACGAACCACGGCCATTCAACTTACGGGAACACGTAAAATTTTGAGTACAGGAAGCTGTTATCTTGCCTGTATCCGGGGACGCCGAAAACCGAACAAGAGTAGGCAATACCAAAACAACAAAATCTGTTTATGAAAAAAACAATTCTCCGCTTCGCTTTTGCAGCGATAGCAATCCCTGCCCTGTTTTCCAGTTGTGCCACCATCGTATCAAGAAGCACTTATCCCATTGCAATTGATGCAGAGCCAATGGGTACCACGGTTAGTATTACCGACAAAAAAAATAAAGAAGTGTTTAAGGGACAAACCCCCGCCACTGCCACGCTTAAATCAGGCGCAGGCTTTTTTTCTAAGGCAGAGTACCAGGTAAAATTATCTGCGCCCGGCTACCAGGAGCAGGTGATCCCCATCAATTTTAAGATCAATGGATGGTACTTTGGTAACCTGTTGATCGGCGGTTTTATCGGTATGCTCATTGTTGACCCCGCCACCGGCGCTATGTGGAAAATGAATACGCCGCCTATAAAGGTTGCATTGAATAAAGCGACAGAATCTGCTGAAACCCCTACCTTAAAAGTGATTGATATTGCTACCATTTCACCAGAGATGAGAGCACAGCTTGTTCAAATTAAATAGTGAACATTAAAAACAATTTAATGCAGCCGGGTAGTGTTTATTATGAGCAGCCCGGCTGCTAAGTTTTTATGGGCTGTAGAAAGGAGCGGCCGGTATTGAGCCATTGCTGGCAAATAGCCAGTTAGATACGTTGCTGTGGAGAAGGCGCAATATCACAAAATCTTTATCTTCGTCGGCAAGAATTCCGCACCTATTGGAACTTATCTAAAATACCAAAATGAAACTCTTTGCTCTTCTATACCTCTTCCTTGGCTTTTTCTTTTATTCATCCGCACAATCTGTTGTTTTTGACTGGGCCAAAAGTTTTGGAGGAACGTCTGGTGATTCAGGCTATGAAACCCTGACAGACGCTGCCGGTAATGTTTACGTAATGGGCAATTTCGTGGGTACGGTAGACATGGACCCTGGTGCGGGAGTGTATCCTGTAACCAGTGCCGGATTTGGTGACAATTTCATTTCCAAATTCGACGCCGCCGGCAACTTTCTCTGGTCGAAAACATTCGGGAATCTAATGGATGATAACTGTATCTCCTTTCAACTGGACAACGGCGGCAATATATTTTTGACAGGTCATTTTTATCAAACGGTAGACTTTGATCCGGGATCAGCGGTATTCAATTTAACATGCAATACAACAGGGTATGCCGTATTCCTGCTTAAACTGGATGCCAACGGAAATTTTGTTTGGGCAAAAAAGCTAGTGGAAAACGAGTATGGTAATTCAGGCCTGGCGGTTAATTCTTTGCCCACAGGTGATATAGTAGTCGCTGGCAGGTTCAAGGGTTCTGCAGATTTTGATCCTGGGGCGGGTGTTTTCATCATGTCTACGAACCCAGTTATTGATGAAATTTTTATCCTGAAACTTAATTCCTCCGGCAATTTTTTGTGGGCTAAACAATTTGGAACTTCCAGCGGACAGGGATTTTATTCCATGGTTTCAGACGACCAGGCGAATATTTACCTGACAGGAACTTTTTACGGTACTTGTGATTTCGACCCGGGTGCCGGTATTTTTAATTTAAGTGCCAGTAATTCCGATACTTATATCCTGAAATTGAGTTCAAGTGGTAATCTTGTGTTCGCAAAACAACTTAGCCCGGCTGGTGATGATCGTGGTTGGGGCATTACGCTGGATGGAGCAGGATCGATACTGGTAACAGGGGAATTTTCAGGGGCGGGAGACTTTGATCCTGGAGCAGGCTCTTTTTTACTTGATGCAGGGTTGTATTCAGACGGTTATGTACTCAAGCTTAATAGCCTTGGAAACTTTATGTGGGCAAAACAGTTTGGGAGCCTTGGTCTTCCTCAAAGCGCATCAAGGTCATTTGCTATAGCAGTAGATAATGCCGGAGATGTATATACAACAGGTGATTTTCATGGGTCAGTAGATTTTGATCCTTCGCCTGGCGGGTATGTTTTAAATACAGCAAGCCTGGAAGCTTCTTTTATTTCAAAGCTGGATGGAGCTGGAAATTTCATTTTTGCCCTTCCTTTGTTAGGCAGTTATTTCACTCAAAGTGCTCACATAATGGTGGATGCCCAGCGGAATATCACCGTTACGGGAAGATATATTGGAACTGCTGATTTCGATCCAACTATCGCAGGTACTTACTCACTATCTTCTGTAGGATCAAGCGATGTTTTTCTTTTAAAACTAAAACAGAATTGTGCGCAGGTTACTACTTCTAACATGACTGTTACTGCATGCAACCAATACATGCTAAATAACCAGGTGTATTCAACTTCGGGTGTGTTTACCCAAATGCTCACAAACGCCGCCGGTTGCGACAGTATTCTCACATTACATCTCACTATCGGAGGTTCAACAACGCAGTTAGCAGCAGAGGCATGTGATAGTTATTTGTGGGAAGGCCAGTACTACAGCAGCAGCGGCGCTTATAGTGTTACATACACGGACGCTGCTGGTTGCGACAGCATTCTAAACCTGGCATTAGTGATCAATCATAGTGTTACAAGCCAGGTTTCGGCCAGTATTTGTCAAGGGCAAACATTCGAGGGATATAGTACGGCGGGTGTTTACACTGATTTGTTTACTGGAACTAATGGTTGTGATAGCACAAGAACATTAACGCTTACTGTAAAACCCATTTCTGTCTCCACCATCAATGCCAGCATTTGCCAGGGCCAACAGTTTGAGGGATACGCAGTCGCAGGTACATATATAGATGTATTTGTAGCTTCAAATGGTTGTGATAGTACCCGTACGCTCAACCTTAGTATAAACCCTGTAAAAATTACCAACCGGCAAATCAGTATTTGCGATGGTCAAACCTATTATGTGGGGGGAGCAAATCAATCCGCAACTGGTGTGTACCGAGACACTCTACAAACTTATCTTAATTGCGACTCTATCATAATAACAAACCTTACAGTGCGTGCCAAGCCTCACATTAATTTGGGTGCAGACAGAGATCTTTGTACAGGCTCGTCCCTTTTACTACAGCCTGGCCAATATGCATCTTACCTATGGCAGGATATGAGTACAGCATCTACCTTTAATGCCAGTGCGGTTGGTTGGTATTGGGTAACTGTAACCGATCAACACAACTGTAGTTCTACCGATTCCATTAATATCGGCCGGTTATTGCCAGTACCAAGAGATTTTCTCCAGGCTACAGATAGTATATGCAGTTTTGAGAAACTATTGATAGCGCCCACACAAACTTTAAATAGTTATTTGTGGTCTACAGGTGATGTGCTGCCAACTATTACAGTTGAGTCACCAGGGATATATTGGCTACAAGGCACAGATGAGAATAATTGCAGAGGCATTGATAGCATTGCTGTTGTTTCAAAGCCATGTAAGGTCGGCTTGTTTATACCAAATGCATTTACTCCCAACAATGACGGAAAAAATGATGTTTTTAGGGCTACCGTTTTTGGTAAACTTTTATATTTCAAATTGGATGTATTCAACCGATACGGCCAAATAGTATTCAGTACCAGGGATCACCTCAAACCCTGGGACGGTTTGTTTAAAGGAGCTTCTGTTTCCACGGGAGCATTTGTGTGGCAATGTCAATACATGTTGGAGGGGGAAGCCCCTATGTATGAAAAGGGAACAGTGTTGTTAATCCGATAGCAGTGGACTTTTTTCCTTATCAAGGTTTTGGAAACCTCAAAGGTTGATTGGCCACTATGGCGCCATCATCGGGTAAATAGGTGGAACTGGTTCGTGGTGACACGAACCATGGCAGCAGGAAACCTCAAAGGTTTATTTGGCATCTGTAGCTAAAGCGGGTTGGAAAAAAATAGATTAGTTTTGAAAAATCGCCCGTGCAGCCCAGGCAGATAATTCCTGCACTGAGAAATATTAAGCACAACCAAAAACCACCTTTATGAAAAAACACTTTTTGATAACCCTTTTATTAACTGGATTTATTGTGTTTGTTACAGGCTGCCTCAAAGTAAGGCACGACGGCAACGGCACTTTCAGCGCAAAAATTAATGGAAGAGAACTGCATCCCTGTGTGCCCTTTCTTACCAACGGCGGACCTATCAGGATAGTTTCAGATTTTTTTCTTTCACCGCCCGCAGCATATTTATCAATATCATCCAGGAACCGGTGTGATCCTGCTTATACTTATGGCAGGGCTATAACTGTTTCTTTCGATAGTGTGGTACTTTCGCCTAATACGATGTATAAATTTGGTAATGGATTCAGCCCTGGTAGTGGCCAGGTAAGATGCACTTATATGGAAGAACTCACGCAGTATGTTTCCGACTCTACTCTGCCTGGGTCTATTACCATATTAAGCCTCGATACGGCAACAAGAAGAATCTCAGCTATGTTTGACGCAACCTTAAAAGAGATTAACAACGGGCAACTGATCACTGTGACCCAGGGAAAATTCGACGTTCTTTATTGAG
>CBFGLL010000216.1:0-4582 GCA_965649585.1 uncultured Chitinophagaceae bacterium
ACTATTATTACTACCGGGCTCATGAGCCTTAAACCAAATGGAAAAGTAGAGTTGGCGAAGATCAGTCAATAGTCCATGGGTGATCGTTGATAGTCGATTGACTTCTTCAAATCCCGGATTATTCAGTGCAAGCGTAACTCTAAAACATTTTAAACAATTAAAGATGTTTATGGACTATGGTCTATGGACTATTAACTAACAAATGAATTTATCCGAATTTAGTTTACGCCGGCCGGTATTTGCCATAGTACTCAATATTGCCATCATATTATTTGGTGTTATCGGGTACAAGTTTTTAGGTGTAAGGGATTACCCGGCTTTGGATCCTCCCAATATCAGTGTGCGAACCTCCTACCCAGGTGCCAATGCTGAGATCATTGAAACCCAGATCACCGAGCCACTTGAAAAAGCTGTGAACGGTATTGCAGGAATTAAAAATGTTACTTCTCAAAGTTCGCAGGGTAGCAGCAATATTTCGGTAGAATTTAACCTGGGGATCAACCTTGAAGAAGCTGCCAACGATGTAAGGGATAAAGTGTCGCAGGCCCAGCGTTCTTTACCCACCGACCTTGAAGCCCCTCCCGTAGTGAGTAAGGCAGATGCAAGTAACGACCCCGTGGTGATCATGCTATTGCAGAGCAGCAAAAGAAATTCCCTTGAAATAAGTGAGTATGCCAATAACAACATCGTGGAGCGTTTGCAAACGGTGGCAGGTGTAAGTGGTGTAAACATTTGGGGAGAAAAAAAATATGCCATGCGGATCTGGTTCAATCCAAACCGCATGAGCGCATACAGCCTTACTCCTCAGGATGTGCAGGCAGCGCTGCAAAGGGAAAACGTGGAATTACCATCTGGTAAAATTGCCGGTAATGCTACAGAGCTCGGTATTCGCACTTTTGGCAAGTTGAATACCGAAGAAGAATTCAACAACCTTATTGTAAAAAATGTAAACGGTGCAGATATCCGGCTGAAAGATATTGGCGAAGCTGTACTTGGACCGGAGAATGAAGAAAGCATCTTAAAAGAAAGTGGCGTACCCATGATCGCCATTGCAGTGATACCACAACCGGGTACCAACTATATTGCCATCAGTGATGATATTCAGAAAAGGCTGGAAGAGATCAAAAAAGATATGCCCGAGGATATCAGGCTGGAAGTATCAAGCGATCAAACAAAAAATATCCGCAAGTCTATCAGCGAGGTAAAAGAAACACTGGTAATATCTTTTGTGCTGGTAGTATTGATTATTTACCTGTTCTTCAGGGATTGGTTGATAGCCATCCGTCCTTTGATAGATATTCCTATTTCATTGATCGGTGCATTTTTTATCATGTACCTTTTTGGTTTCTCCATCAACATTCTAACACTGCTTGCGATAGTACTTGCAACAGGCCTTGTGGTAGATGATGGTATCGTGGTAACGGAAAATATCTATAAAAAAATGGAGCATGGCATGCCCAAGTGGCAGGCTGCCCGTGATGGTTCCAGGGAAATTTATTTTGCTGTAATAGCCACTTCCATCACGCTGGCAGTGGTGTTTTTACCTATACTTTTTTTAGAAGGCTTTACAGGAAGGTTATTTAAAGAGTTTGGCATTGTGGTAGCCGGTGCGGTATTGATCTCCGCCTTTGTATCGCTTACACTCACGCCCGTGCTGAATGTGTATCTCAGCAGGAAAACATTTAAACATTCCCGCTTTTATACTTTTAGTGAACCCTTTTTTACCGGTATGGAAAATGGATACCGCAGGTTACTGAATGGGTTTATGAAAGTGAGATGGATGAGCTGGGTCACAGTAGCGATTTGTGGCGTCATGATTTTCCTGATTGGTGGCAGCCTTCAGTCGGAGCTGGCACCTATGGAAGATAAAAGCCAGTTTCGTTTGCAGGTAACTGCACCCGAAGGCACATCCTACGATGCGATGGACAAATACATGGATCGGCTTACCAATTTTCTGCTGGACTCATTGCCCGAAAGAAAATACGTAACCAGTATGACAGCACCGGGCTTCACAGGGTCTGGATCTGCCAACTCTGGTTTTGTAAGGGTAGCGCTCGTGGAGCCAAATGAAAGAACCCGCAGTCAACAGGAAATTGTGAGTTGGCTCAATAAAAAAATGCCTCGTTTTAATGAAGGCCGGGCCTTTGCCATACAGGAACAAACCATCCAGGTAGGACGCCGTTCTGGTCAACCCGTGCAGTTTGTAATTCAAAACACCAATTTTGATAAGTTGAAACAAGCGCTGCCACGCATACTGGATGCTGCCAACAAAAGTGCAGTGTTACAAGGTGCTGACGCAGATCTTAAATTCAATAAACCGGAGATCAGGGTTAACATTGATCGTGCAAAGGCAAGTGAACTAGGTGTGAGTGTGCAGGAAATTTCCCGCACCCTCCAGCTCGCCCTCAGTAACCAGCGCCTGGGTTATTTTACCAAGGATGGCAAACAATATTCTGTGCTTGGCCAGGTAGAAAGAATTGACAGGGATGATCCCAACGATCTTAAAAATATTTATGTAAGCAGCAATACAGGCGAGCCGATATCCCTCATAAACGTTTTGAGTATTTCCGAGGATGTAACGCCACCAACATTGTATCACTTTAACCGTTATCGTTCCGCTACCATTAGCAGTAACCTTGCGGATGGAAAAACGATCGGCGATGGTATTAATGAAATACAGGCCATTGCAGACAGTGTGCTGGATCCTACGTTTAGTACTTCTCTTGCCGGCGCTTCGAGGGACTATGCGGAAAGTTCCGGCAATACCTATTTTGCATTATTGCTTGCGCTTGCATTGATCTACCTTGTATTGGCAGCGCAGTTTGAAAGTTTTATTGATCCGCTTACCATTATGTTTACCGTACCGCTGGCTTTTGCAGGTGCATTATTATCGCTGTGGATATTCGACCAAACCCTTAATATCTTTTCACAGATCGGGATGATCATGCTCATTGGGCTGGTAACCAAAAACGGGATACTGATCGTGGAATTTGCTAATCAAAAACAATTGCAGGGAGTACCAAAATTGCAGGCAGTGGTAGATGCAGCGGTGGCCCGTTTCAGGCCGATATTAATGACCAGCCTTGCGATGTCTCTGGGCGCATTGCCTTTGGCCTTATCGCTGGGTGATGCCGCCACCAGCCGTATTCCTTTAGGTATTGTAATTGTAGGAGGAATTATGTTCTCCCTGGTGCTTACATTATTTGTAGTACCGGCGATCTATTCATATTTATCAACAAAAAAGAAAAAAAGTAAGTTAGACGAGTTAGCCCCGGCAACAGATCAAACTGTAATGGAACCATGAGAACTTATTTTTCCATCTTAATAGCATCATTTTTTATCAGCACTGCACATGGCCAGGACACACTCACCGTGGAGCAAGCCGTGGCCACTGCAATGCAAAACAATTATGAAATACGCCTGTTGAAAAACGATAGTGCGTTGGCAGCATTGAATAACAGCTATGCCTATGCTGCTTTTTTACCCAGGGTAAACGCACAGGCCGGCGTATTATTTAATAACAATAATGTGAGGCAAAAACTGGCCGACGGCAGTGAACGCAAAAGAAATGGTATTCATTCCAATAACATCAATGCTAATGTAAACCTTAACTGGACCATTTTTGATGGTTTTGGAATGTTTGCCACAAGAGATAAGTTGCAGGAAATTGTGACGCTTGGTGAACTGGCCATTAAAAACCAGGTGGTGAACACCGTATCCGATGTAATCAAAACCTATTTCGGAATTGTTCGTCAAAAGCAACAACTAAAAGCTATTGAAGAACAGATGCAGTTGAATGAAACAAGGGTGGAGCAGGCTGAAAAAAAATTATCAGTTGGCCTTGGTGCAAAACCAGAATTGCTGCAGGCCAAGGTGGATTTAAATGCACAGAAGGCATCCCGGCTTCAACAGCTCACCCTTATCGATCAACTAAAAACACAGCTGAACCAATTGATGGTAGTAGCTCCTGAAACCCGCTATGAAGTGGCAGATAGCATCATGTTTGACAAGTCGCTTGTAGTTGCTGATATTATGGCCGCTGCTGAAACCAATAGTCCCGAATTGCAATTGCAGCAACAAAATATTAAAATAGCCCAGCTTACACTTAAAGAACGTAAAGCCGAACTGTGGCCAACGGTATCATTCAACAGTGCCTATAATTTTAATAGAACACAAAACAAAGAAGTAGTCAACAATTTTAGTACGCTGCTCAACCGCAACAGCGGATTTAACTACGGAGTCACCGCCACCATTCCCATCTTCAATGGATTTAATGTGCGCAGGCAAATAAAAGCAGCACAACTGGAAATAGATTATCAATCCACCATTTATGATTTTCAAAAATGGAGAATGAATAATGCCATCAGCATTGCATACCAGGATTATGAATTACAGAAAAAAACATTGGCCCTTGAAGAAGAAAACATTTTACTCGCCAGGGAAAACGTTTATATTGCCAACGAGCGGCTGCGGCTTGGTGTAACTACCTTCCTGGAACTCAGGGAAACCCAAAAAAGCCTGGAAGATGCATATAACAGGCTGATAGCGGCAAGGTTTAATACCAAGGTAGCGGAAACAGAGT
>CBFGLL010000217.1:0-4574 GCA_965649585.1 uncultured Chitinophagaceae bacterium
AGCAGTATCAGCCTGCAGTTTAAAAACCAGGTAGTGGCAAAGAAGATAGACGCCACGGATAAAACCGCTGACTCCTTACGCACTTTGCAGATCATGCAATTGATTGCTGAAAGGGCAGCACAGCAGGCTACGGATTCCATGCATCAGTTTTTGCAGGATAATGAAAAAAATACAGGCGACGGCAGCATCATCAATACCTCGTTTGAAAGGGATGAGCCTTCAATGGAAGCAAATGCAGGCAATGCAGTTTCCGAAAATGCAGGAGCGGGCCCGGCAGCAACCCCGGTGCTGAACCCTGTGCCTGCAAAACCGGCAGCAGTAAGTAAACCGGCGGAAACCAGGCCGAAGCCGGCTGCAACAAAACCAAAAACAACAACAGCGAACAAAGTGGTGAAGAAGCCTGCGGCCCAACCCGTAAAAGCAACGCCAAAGCCGAAAGCAGTGATGAATGGAAATGATTACTAAAAAATAAACGAACAAACATACACTAACAAAACACACAAACAACAAACACAAAACTTACAACTATGAACCAGGAACAACCTATTATTGTTGGGCTTGACATCGGTACCACAAAGATTGCGGCGATTGCCGGTCGCAAAAACGAATTTGGCAAACTGGAGATCCTCGGCTTTGGCCGGGCCAATAGCAATGGCGTGCAACATGGCATGGTGTTGAATATTGATCAAACCATAAAAGCCATTCAAACTGCATTAGAAAACTGCTATGCCTCCAACCCTAACCTGGAGATCAAAGAAGTGTATGTAGGTATTGCCGGCCATCATATCAAGAGCCTGCAAACACGTGGTGATATCGTTCGTCAAAACCTTGACGAAGAAATTGCACAGGCAGAAATTGATCGCCTGGTTGCAGACCAGTACCGCACTTATATCCCGGCCGGCGATAAGATCATCGATGTAATTCCACAGGAATTTACCGTAGATAATTTTCAAAATATTCCAAACCCTATTGGGTACAGCGGCGTAAAAGTGGGAGCGAATTTCCATATCATCACCGGTGATAAAAATGCGATCCGTAATATTAACCGTAGTGTTGAAAAAGCAGGGCTTGTAACTAAAGACCTCGTGTTGCAACCACTCGCATCTGCTGCGGCTGTTATGTGCGACCAGGACCTGGAAGCAGGAGTTGCCATCGTAGATATCGGTGGTGGTACTACTGACCTTGCTGTGTTTTATGAAGGCATACTGAAACATACTGCTGTAATTCCATTCGGCGGGGAAAATATTACCAATGATATTAAAACGGGCCTGGGTGTATTAAAAACGCAGGCTGAGCAAATGAAGATACAGTTTGGTAGTGCATTGAGTGACGAGGCCAAGGCAAATGCCTTTATCACTATTCCCGGTTTGCGTGGCATGGCGCCGAAAGAAATTTCGGTGAAAAACCTTGCCAACATTATACAGGCACGCATGAGCGAGATCATGGATTTTGTAACCTATCATTTAAAGCAGGTAGGATTAGATAACCGCATGTTGAATGGCGGTGTGATACTTACCGGTGGTGGATCTCAATTAAAACATCTTATCCAGTTAACAGAATACGTAACCGGCCTCAACGCAAGAATTGGTTTCCCTAATGAACATTTAAGTGGCGGCCATATTGAAGAACTTGCAAAACCAATGTACAGCACCTGTATCGGTTTGATACTAAAAGGTTACAATGATTACGAAAGCAAGAACAAACAATTGTCCACAGGATTTATTCGTGTACAAATGACAAGGGATGCAGCGGAAGAAACAGTAGAGGTAGAACAGGATGAAACGATGCAACAAAAACCGGTAGACGTGAAGCAGAGAAAAACGCTGCAAGGTTTTATGAACAGCATGAAGCGCAATTTGATAGATCTTTTCCAGGATGAGGAGGACACTAAGTTCTGAGTTATCAGTCATCAGTCATTAGTCATCAGTTCAGAGTCAGCAGTCACTAGTCATTATTTGAAATACAGGATCACAAACAAACACATACTTACTAACCACTCTTTTTCTCAAGGGAGATAAGGGTTTTTAAACTTACAAACATGATTCATTTTGATTTGCCAAAAGACCAATCGTCCATCATCAAAGTAATTGGTGTGGGTGGTGGTGGCAGCAATGCTGTAAACCACATGTTTTCGCAGGATATTGAAGGCGTAAACTTCATTATCTGTAACACGGATGCACAGGCTATTGCATTAAGCAAAGTGCCTAATAAAATACAACTGGGTCCACACCTTACACAGGGCCTTGGTGCGGGAGCCAACCCCATGATCGGCAAGCAGGCAACAGAAGAAAGCCTGGAAGAGATAAGGCGCATTCTGGAAGTAAATACCAAAATGGCATTCATCACCGCCGGCATGGGAGGTGGTACAGGTACAGGTGGTGCACCCATTCTTGCAAAAATCTGTAAGGACCTTGGTATCCTAACCGTTGGAATTGTTACCACTCCATTTGCTTATGAAGGAAAGAAAAGAATTGCGCAGGCGGAAGAAGGTATTATGCAGCTAAAAGATCATGTAGATACTTTGCTGGTGATCAGTAATGATAAACTGCGTCACCAGTTTGGGAATTTGAAAATGAAAGAAGCATTTGCCAAAGCAGATAATGTGCTGGCCACTGCTGCAAAATGTATTACTGATGTGATCAACAGCACAGGCCAGATCAACGTTGACTTTGCGGATGTATGCACCGTAATGAGCAATGGTGGTGTAGCCATTTTAGGAAGTGCTGCAGCAGAAGGTGAAAACAGGGCGCAGCAGGCAATTGAAAATGCATTGAATTCTCCTTTGCTGAATGATAATGATATCCGTGGTGCAAAATGGATATTGATCAATATTAATTCTTCCGAAGGTGATTACGAAGCCACCATGGATGAAGTAGAAATTATACAGGAATACCTTATCAGCCAGGCGGGTGAAGGAACGGATGTGATTCTGGGACTGGGTTATGATAAAACCCTGGGTGATAAAATTGGTATCACCCTTATTGCCACAGGATTTGAACATAAGGATCCATTTGCAAAACCTGAGAAGGCACCTGTTGCAGAAGTGAAGACTGATAAAATTGTAATGGAACTGGAGATGCCGAAAGGCAACCAGTCTATTTTGCAGCAACCCACTTTGCAGTTTGATCTAATTGAAGATAAAGCTGCAGCGCAGGTTCATGCTGCTGCGGTAGCTGAGAAGGCGGAAGATAAGGCAGATGAAATAGTTGCTGATCCGTTTATGCCGGTTTTGAATGATAATACAGAAGAAAAAAATCCTGTAGAATTACTAAGTAAAACTACTGTGGAAAAAATTGAAGATGTTAAGGAGTATTTTGAAATATCTTCGGCACCTGATGAAAACAAAGTCATCGAATTTGATCTTAACCCTTCCTTCCTTTATCCACAAGAACCAGCAGCTAACACGCCATCAACACCAACAGTAGAAAACCAGCAATCTTCTACTTCAGAATTTAATAAAGACGCTAGCAATAAAGGCAGCGCCCTTTCGTCGGGGGGCTTCCTGGCTAAACCTGCGCAGATTTATGCAACGGAGCAGCCGTCTATTCCAGAATCCAATTCGAAAGAGGAACCACTGCCATTGCAACAACCGGTGCAGGAAGACGAACCTGCTATCGAGATGCAGCTGGTGGTTAAAGATTCCCAGAAAGCGGCGGAGGAACAGCCCCTTGTACAACAGACTCAGCCCATCATGATGTCGAATGTTGAGGAGCCTGCGATGCAGGACGAAACAGAAGAACTCAGGCGCCGGGCTATGGAACGCATTGCGAAGCTGCGTAATTTGTCATTCAACATCAACGCAGCCGATCCGAACAATGAGTTTGAAACGGTGCCGGCTTACCTTCGCCGCAATATGGAAATGCATAACCAGATCGCAGATGTGGAATCTTTCTATAGCAACTACACGGTTAAGTCAGACGACAGCAACCAGGCCGAGATCAGCGGTATCAACAATTTTTTAGACGGAAAAAAACCAGATTAGGGTCGGTACCAAAGGTCAGACCCTTTAAATATTTATTACCGGTGCTGACGGAGACTCCCGCAATAGCGGGACAGGTAGTCTGACCGGCTTTGAACTTTGTGTTTGTAATTACTGTTTGTATGTAGCCCCTTCCAAGTTTTTGGAGGGGGTTTTTGATTTTTGGAGTATCACGGGCTTTATTTCCTTAACTTACTACTTGTTAATCTGTAAAATGAAGAAACCACATTCTATAAAAGGATGCCGAATTGATGCTAGTATTTCTCATAGCATTCGGAACACTATATTTTCGATAACCACCCTGCCGCCTTCTTACATGGTATAGCACTGAATAATAGGTTTTTCTTTTTTAAAATAATTGATCAATATTATAGGAAGTATGAAAAAAATTTTTCTGAGCATACTAATAGGTACTCTATTGGTATGCAACAATATCGGCTGTAAAAAAGATAATGATGAACTATCTAAATTGCTACCGCCCACGCAAGAGGGTAGAAACACATTTGGATGCCTGATAAATGGTAAAGCATGGGTGCCCGTACAAACTTGTGCTCCATTTGTATGTGATCCTGTTCTGGAAATGCATTACGATACC
>CBFGLL010000218.1:0-4572 GCA_965649585.1 uncultured Chitinophagaceae bacterium
TGGGAAAAGGTATTCGTAGCCTGCTTCAGAATATTGATGCAGACTTAAAGAATGCCGCAGGTGATCTGAAAAAAGAAGTGGTAGAAAAAACCACCGCCATCCAGCGCATTCCGCTGGATAAAATTGAACCCAACCCCAACCAGCCAAGAAGAGATTTTGACGATACTGCATTAAGTGAACTGGCGGCGTCTATCAAACTTCACAATATTATTCAGCCCCTTACGGTGCTGCCGGCCAGCAACGGCAAATACAAACTCATTGCAGGCGAAAGAAGATACCGTGCCAGCAAGATCGCCGGGTTAAAAGATGTTCCTGTGTATGTGAGGGAAACAGACAGCAGCGAATTACTGGAGCTTTCCTTACTCGAAAACCTGCAGCGGGAAAACTTAAATGCAATAGAAATTGCACTGAGCTATAAAAGACTGATGGACGACCTGGATTATACCCAGGAGCAGGTAGCAGAACGTATGGGAAAAGAAAGAAGCACAGTAGCCAACTACATACGCTTATTAAAATTACCACCCGACATACAGGTGGCGGTAAGAAGCGGGGTCATCAGTATGGGTCATGCCCGGGCATTGATCAACGTGGATGTAGTGGACAAGCAACTATTCATTTTTTCCGAGATCAAAAAGAAAGCACTATCTGTGCGCCAGACAGAAGACCTGGTGCGGAGAATGTACACCGGTACTGCGTCAACTGTTAAAAGCAGCGCAAAATCGGCGCTGGCACCCGCTTATAAAAAAATAGAAGATAATTTAGCTTCGCATTATTCTACCAAGGTAAAACTTACGCATTCCAAAAAAGGAAACGGCAGTATTTTATTTGAATATTATTCACTGGACGAATTAAATGCATTGCTCGATAAACTGAATATTAAAGTAAGTTGAAAACAGTCGTTATTAAACAGCTTGTAGCATTGGTGTTGTTGCTGGTTTGCTATACAGTAAACGCCCAGGACTTTAAAATTTCTGCAGATACTATTATTACAGCTAAGAAGAAAAAAACGCTGTACGACTCCACGTATAATCCCAATAAAGCAGTGATCCGTTCGCTCATTCTCCCGGGATGGGGACAGGCCACCAATAAAAAATACTGGAAGATCCCGCTGGTGTATGGAGCCCTGGGAACCACCGGCTATTTATTTGCCAGGAATATTAAACAATACCGGGAAGCAAGGCAGGCCTATATTTTAGCCACAGACACTGATCCCAATAACGATAGCCAGATTAAACAACCTTATTTTAGTGTGAAAGACCAACCAGATCGCATCAGGGTATTCCGCAATTCTGTGAGGCAAAACATCGACTACTGCGTTATTTTTTTTATTGCGTTCTGGGGATTGAATGTGGCTGATGCAGCCGTGGATGCACACTTAAAAACATTTGATGTGAGCGACGACCTGAGCCTGAATATCAAAGCAGGTTATAGTCCCCTGGCCAATACCAACGGTATAAGCCTGGTGCTTAATATTGGTAAATAATCATCCTGCTTATTTAGTTTTGTAAAAATTCAATTGATGTCAAAATCAAAATCACTCTCTATTGCATTGATCGGGTATGGCAAAATGGGAAAAGCCATTGAATCTATTGCGCTCTCAAAAGGCCACTCCATTGGCTTAAAAATAAATTCTCAAAACCCGCAGGATTTTAACAAAGCCAATTTAAGCAACTGTGATGTAGCCATCGAATTTACCCATCCCGGTTCTGCTGTGAATAATATTCGTACAGCTGTGGAAGCGGGTATTCCTGTTGTGTGCGGAAGTACCGGCTGGCTCGGGCAGCTTGCCGAAGTAGAAAAAATGGTTGCAGAAAATAATGGCAGCTTTTTGTATGCAAGCAATTTTAGCATTGGTGTAAATATATTTTTCGAGATCAATAAAAAACTGGCTGCCCTCATGAGTGGGCACCCTGGTTATGAAGTGATGGTAGAAGAGATTCACCATACCGCCAAAAAAGATGCACCTAGCGGCACTGCCATCAGTATTGCAGAGCAGATCATAAACAACCTGCCCTCAAAAACGGCTTGGGTAAATGATAGCGATCCGCAACCGGGGAAATTAAATATCATCAGCAAAAGAATTGATCCTGCACCGGGCACGCATCATGTAAAATATTCCTCTCCCATCGATGACATAGAAATTATTCATACAGCCCATAACAGGGAAGGCTTTGCGGGCGGCGCTGTACTGGCAGCAGAATTCCTATACGACAAAAAGGGAATTTTTACCATGAAGGACGTGTTAGGAATTTAAAAAAAGCTGTTCACGTGGTGAACAGCTTTACTAAATCAATTACTTCTTTTATTCTGAAGCTTTATTCATCTTCTTAAAAAAATAGCCGATGGAAATTCCAAAACCACGGTTTTTAAAATCAAACTCACTGTCGTGGGAAATATTAGACAACCCCAGGTTGTACCCGGCTTTTAAAAAAAAGCCATTATCCATTTGAAACCCGCCAAAAAATCCAAGGCCAAGATCAAGGGGTTTAAAATCATCTTCATCTTCGTTTGATCCGAAGTTGATATCTTCTTCTTCTGTTTCTGTGGGTTCACCTTCTACCTTCACAGTAACTTTTGATTTCCCGGAAAGACCAAAACCAACAGAGGGACCAGCGCCTACAAAAATTTTATGGTTACCTGCCGGGAAGGAATACGCCAAATTTAAAGGTAGCTCGATGTAGTTGAACTTTACAGTCATTTCAAGACTACCCACACCGGGTTCTGAATAAGTGCGTTTGAAGCCTTTTTGAATATAGTTCAGTTCGGGCCTGAAACTGAAATTGGATGAAATGGGAATGTTGGCTACCAGTCCCGCAATAGGACCAACCAGTGACTTTTCATCGAGGTCAACACCGAAGAGTTCTTCATCATCAAAATTTGCATTGGCAAAATTGATACCCCCATGAACACCAAACTCCTGGGCATGGGATAATCCCGTAACCATCAACGATAATAAAAGTAAATGCAGCTTTTTCATAATTGTAAGTTTTGTTTATAAATCAATGTAATGTATAATTTGTTACCCGGCCTTGCAATACTCCAATGTAGGTAGCCTACCTTTTAAGAAAATATCCAAAACGGGCACTGATAAAACCAAAGGAACCGTCTTTATTCTGGTAACCGTTATAGGAAAAGGCAAGATCCGTTCTTTTACCAAGTTTAAAACCGGGTCCCACCTCTATTCCCCAAAAATTTTTGGTGACGGTTTCGCTTGGTGTGTACAACATATAAATTCCTAAACCGGTTTTTGCGAATAAAAAAATATTTTCCTTAAGCCAGTAGGCACCTCCCAACCGGATAGGAATTAACCCCGTGGGCACAAATTCTTTTTTTGCGAGAAATAAAGTAAACCCGGCATCTGCAGTAAGATCAACTTTTGGTGATAATTTATAGATCAATTTGAGGTCTGCTCCTCCTCCAATGGTATTGATCTCCATATTAAAAACCGGCAGGGCTACATCAGCACCGAGGTTCAGTTGCCAGGGGCCATTTTTTTCCTGGCAAAGCGCCAGCACAGGCAATAAAATAAAAAAGGTCAGCAGTAGTTTTTTCATAAAATGCAATATAAGTAGATAAAAAAATCCCCCGGGTTCCGGGGGACTTTTTATCTAAATGTTTAGAAGATCAATTAGAAAGAATATGCTACACGCAATCCGATCTGGCTTAAGTTACCGCTTTCGCTGTCACCACCACCATCAGGCTTAATTTTTACGCTAGCACCTTGGTAACGCAATTGAGCGCTGAAGTTTGGCGTAAAACGATAGCCGATACCAGGAGCGTAAGAGAAACCACTCATTTTAGCATCAGAATCAGAAAGTAATTTACCAGTGTAGATGTTATAACCTAACTGTGCACTAGCAAAAAACTGCGGAGTAAAATTGTACTCAATACCAGCCTGAACTGGAATAACGCCTAAAGATTCTGGTTTGAAACCATCAGTTTCTTTAGCCATGTAGCTCATGTAACCAACGCTAAAAGTTAAACCCAGGTCAGTATCCAAAGCATAAGCTGCTTGTACGCTACCACCAAGGCCCAAAGAATAATAGTCGCTGAATTTACCTGCACCAGACTCGATAAAGTCACCAACTGGTAAAGCCACATCAGCTCCGATGCTGAACTTCAATGGTTTAGAATCTTCATCCTGAGCTTTTACACTCATCCCGGCAGCTGCGAAAGCCACCACAAAAAGTAATTTTTTCATTGTTTTTAGATTAAGGTTTTTGTTTTAAATAGCACGCAAATATAGACTACCCTTTATTCTGGCAAAATTTATTTTACTGCACATATGTGGATATCTGTACAATTATTAACAGCTAAAATTGACGAAGTTCTTTGATTTGCCCGCATTTTTTGTTATTGATATTTTGATTTCAGCCAAAAACGTAGATTGGGCCATTAAATTGTGCCCGCAAGTTTAAAATCCCGGTTTTCATACAGGAGTTAGTAATTTTGCGTCATGCATCCACATTTCACAGAATTATTTCGCAATCAACAGTATAAACACAACAACTTCTTTCTCATCGCAGGGCCCTGCGTGGTAGAATCTGCCGACCTGGTGGCGGAAGTAGGCGG
>CBFGLL010000219.1:0-4567 GCA_965649585.1 uncultured Chitinophagaceae bacterium
TTTTTTGAATTTGTTCCTTTTGACGATACCAACTTTGATGGGGATGGCAACATGGTAGATGATCCGGAAACTTTAATGATCCATGAAATTGAAGAAAATAAGGATTATGCTATTTTGATCAGCACGAATGCCGGTGCCTGGCGCTATGCCATTGGCGATACCATTCGCCTGGTAGATAGGGAAAAAAGTGAGATCATCATCACGGGCCGCACCAAACATTTTCTTAGCCTTGTTGGCGAACACCTTAGTGTGGATAATATGAACAAGGCAATTGAGATGGTGTCGGAAGATTTAAAAATATCCATACCAGAATTTACAGTGGCAGGTGTGCCCTACGGTTCGTTTTTTGCACATGAATGGTATATTGCCACCGACGACCAGGTAGATGCTGCGGACCTTGCCAGCCGTATTGATGCAAAATTAAAACTGCTCAACGACGATTACGAAGTAGAACGCAAACATGCATTGAAAAATATTTCGGCTCATGTAATGCCGGAGCAGGTATTCCTTGATTTCATGAATTCGAAGGGTAAGGTAGGTGGACAACATAAATTTCCAAGGGTAGTAAAAGGAAAAATGCTGGAAGACTGGAAATCATTTTTAGAAGGAAAACAGGAATCGACCCATGCTTGATGCTTTTTTTAAAGGACTCGCCATTAGCCTCTTGCTGATTTTTTCGGTGGGCCCTGTGATTTTCACCATTATCAAACAAAGTGTGAACCATGGCCGTACCGGCGGATTCGCATTTGTAAGCGGAGTATGGTTGAGTGATCTTATCTGGATAGTACTGAGTGTGAGTTTTAGTGAAGTGGTAAAAACCCTGATGGATTTTAAAGTGCCCATTGGTATTGCCGGCTGTTGCTTCCTGATTGGTATGGGTATCTATTTTGTTTTCTTCAAAAAAATAACTCCCCGAAAGCTTCAACCTCCTATTGAGATTGCTGGTGACGAGATACTCCCAACCGGTAAGGTAAAAACAAATTATTTCGCCATCTTCTCCTCTGGATTTATCATCAACACTTTGAATCCTGCTGTTATATCTTTCTGGGTTTTGATGGCAGCTTCTCTGGCTGCCATGTATAGTTTTAAAGAACAGATAGTGGTATTTGCCACCTGCCTGGGTGTAAATATGCTGGCAGATACCGGCAAAGTACTGGGAGCAGGCGTGCTTGGAAAAAAACTGAGTGACCGGAATATTATTTTAATAAATCGCATCTCAGGTTTGTTGTACCTGGGTTTTGGTATCACCATCCTCATTGGAATTATTTATAGCTTTTTCAAGAATTAACAAGTTTCTTGAATTTAATTCTTCCCAGGTTTTTATTTTGTGGTATGAAACTGCTGCTCCTCATTTTTTTTATTTCACCCTTTTCCGGCTTAGCACAGTCATCGGATTTTCTCATCTTAAAAAAGAAAAATAAAGCCCTGAAATATTTTTATTCGGGCTCCAATATAGAATTCATCAGCAATACCGGCGCTTATAGAAATGCCCTGATCACCGGTATAAAAAATGACAGCATCTACCTGCAGGAATTTTACGTAGTGAGAAGACCTACCACATTCGGAAGCATGATGCTGGATACAGCAGGTAGTTTTCGTTATGTGTACCATTATAAACAAGTGCATTCATTCGGCCCTAAAAAACAAAAAGGATTTAACAAAAGCGGGAGTGGCGCTGCTTTAATGGGTGGTGGCACATTGCTTACCTTAGCCAGCGGGGTTTCTTACCTGGCAGACAGGGAAAAATTCAGCCCGGAACTGTTGGCCGCTGCTGTTGGCCTGGGAGCGGTTGGATACATCATGAGCAGATCTAGTAATAAAGGTATGATCATAGGAAAAAAATATCGTATCGAATACATGAAGATGAATTGATTCATTTTCATCTGTATTTTGCAATCAGCAATGGCTAAAAAAACCAACACAAAAAAAGGTAGAACCTGGCGCAGCATAAAAAGAGTTTTGCTCTGGATGTTCATCGGCCACTTTGTTTACATCCTATTAATATGGTTTATCAATCCACCAATCACCATTACACAAATCGGGAGCCTATTGCAGGGGCATGGGCTCAGGCGTGACAATATCAGTTACGATGCAATGGGGCCCAACATTAAACTGGCAGTTATCGCAGCAGAAGACCAGCTCTTTCCTGATCATAATGGATTTGATGTAAAAGCTATTAAAAAAGCGCAGAAACATAATGAAAAGCATCCCAACAGGAGAAGGGGTGCCAGCACCATCAGCCAGCAAACGGCGAAAAACATTTTTTTATGGCAGGGGGGTGGGTGGTTTAGAAAGGGCCTGGAAGTGTATTTTACTTTTATGATAGAGCTGTTGTACAGCAAAGAAAGAATACTGCAGCATTATTTAAACGTTGCCGAAATGGGACCGGGCATATTCGGTGCGCAGGCAGCGGCGCAGGCTTATTTCAAAAAAGATGCAAAGGATCTTACAAGAGCGGAGGCAGCTATGATTGCCGCAAGCCTGCGCAATCCTAAAAAATATACTGTAAAGCCATTGAGCAGGGCTGTAACGCTGGGGTCCGCAAGAATACTGAGGCAGATGAACAACCTCGAGGGTGACCCGGATATTAAAGCATTGATTTACTAAAATGGTAAAGCAGGAAATTTTAATTGCCAGTTTGTAAAAGGCGAGAACAGGCCTGCAGCGCTTTTGCAAATCTTTGTTCTCCATCACCATGTATATCCACCCATTTAACTGCCTGGTTTACCATGGCATCCTTGTAATAGGCATATACTATTTTCCGCATGTTTAAATCAGGGTATTCTCTTAACGGGTCAGGTTCCCAGGGCAGATCGGTATTGCACAATAAAAAAAGATCAACCTTGCTCTGCGCAATTCTGCTCAATATCCTGTTATCACATTTGTTGAAAGATATTTCGCTCCAGATCCTGATTACATGCAGGTCTGTGTCGATAAATAAGGGGTAGGGCGGCGGGTTGTCGGAGTGTGCCTCGGGATGCATGAGCAGGTAATTTTTTTCTGCATTCTCTATGCTGAGCTGCTGCCCTTGTGCAATTTGCCAAAGATCATCGTACACATAACTGTTGTTGGTATCCTGCAAATAAGTACGGGCATACTCAGGCACCCAACTGCTTTTGTAATGTGCTGCCAACTGTTCACATAAAGTGCTTTTGCCCGTGGACTCAGGGCCCAGTACTACTATTTTTTTCACGTTGTTTATTGTCAAACCTGTACCAAAGAAACATGGCTCCCATAAATACGCCCATCATTTTGCCAAACACGAATTCATTACTTCTCCATCCTTCCCAAAATAACATGAAAATATTGTAGCAAATGAAAAAAAGCCACCAGGCAGGGATTACCCATTTTCTAAAAAAAGCCATGGGCTAAATTTACGGATGTTTATCCTTTTCCTTTCTCCATTCGATGATATCCCTGATAATAGAATAAGTAAACACTATCAACATCACCAGCCGCAAATATATCCTGAACTTATCGGTGGAGGGCGCCGTTAAAATATATACCACCAGCATAATAATCAATATGGCTTTTAACCCGATCCAGATTCGTTTATCCCGCATGTGATGTTTGTTTTGCTTTTTGCAACCAGGCTGCCAGTCCCCAAAAGGCCATGAACAGCAGTATCACATAATAAACGCTCGTAAATACATATTGTTTTACAAAGTACAAAGGAATTGATGCAATGTTGGTAATGATCCACCAGTACCAGCTTTCCACCTTTTTTTTAGCCATCAGCCACATACCCGTATAGGCGCTCGCACTCGCCAAAGCATCTGCCCATGGAATAGCATCCGGGGCAAATTCTTTTTTTGCATAGATAAGCCCCACAAAAATAGCCACGTAAAAAACCAGAAAAAATAACCCTTGTTGAATCAACTCTTTCTTAGACGACCTGGTAATATGCAAAACCGGGGTATGATGATCGTTCATTTTTCTCCACATCACCCAACCATAAATACTCATGATGGTATAATAGAGATTCACACTGGCTTCTCCCAATAAACCACCTTTAAAACTGAGGTAGGTATAAAAAATGGTATTGATGAGGCCAACAGGATACACCAGGATATTTTCTTTTCGGCTAAACCACACGCTCGCAATACCGGCAACCACGGCTACAAATTCTATAGGGCCGGTGGCTTTTATACCTTGTACAAATGCATCAACAATTTCTGGAAAACTCATACACGTTGAAGATAGGGCAAAATAGGTTTAACTCTTATCCACCCGTGCTTTTTGGGATGTTTATCGAATATACATACTGCAAATGTTCTACAAACAAAAACATCCGCAGTATGGCGGATGTTCCTGTAAAATATATTCTTAAAATTATTCTGCTTCGGCCACCACTTCTTTCACTTCCGGGATCATTCTCTTCATCATTCCCTCAATACCGGCTTTTAAAGTGATCATGCTCGATGGGCATCCACTGCAACTTCCCTGCATCAACAGGTTAACTTTTCCATCTTCGTAACTTTTAAACTGGATAGCACCGCCGTCCATCTCAACTGCCGGCTTCACATAATTTTCCAATAATTCCTTGATGCGTTTTACCACATCGTCA
>CBFGLL010000220.1:0-4541 GCA_965649585.1 uncultured Chitinophagaceae bacterium
GAGCCTGCTGTTAGTATATAGCTCAACAGCTTCTTTAGCTTACAGGATGAGCAAGAGCAACGAGAGCTATTTATTTAAGCAGTTTGCATTCATTATTCTTGGATTGATCATTATCTATTTTGCACATCGTATTAATTACACGGTGTATTCGAGGATCGCAAAAATTTTATTCCTGCTTTCAATTCCACTGCTGGTGTACACTTTGTTTTTTGGTGTGCAGTTAAATGCGGGCAGCAGGTGGATCAAACTGCCGGTGATCAATATGACTTTTCAAACAAGTGATCTTGCCCGCCTTGCTTTGTTTATGTACATGAGTCGCCTGCTCAGTAAAAAACAAATGGTGATCAAGGATTTTAAGAAGGGATTTTTGCCCATCATCACCCCGGTGGCCATCGTGTGTTTATTGATAGCACCGGCAAATCTTTCTACTGCTGTATTAATCGGTGGTACCAGTATTATCCTAATGTTTATCGGCAGGGTGAGTACAAAACATATCCTGGCCACTATTGGTATTGCGTTAATCCCGCTTGTATTGCTCATCACAGTTGCCATGAGTACCTACGATAAGGATGCAGGCGAGTCTAAAAAACTGCCGGCTATGCTTTCATCAGGGCGTATTCCTACCTGGATCAGCAGGGTGCAAACATTCATGTATAGTAAGAAGGAAGATGACAATGAAAAATCTTACCAGGTAAACCAGGCCAAAATTGCCATTGCAAATGGTGGTATCCTGGGTCAGGGTCCCGGCCAAAGCCAGGCAAGAAATTACCTGCCGCACAGCTATAGCGATTTTATTTATGCCATTATTATAGAAGAATATGGATTGATGGGAGGCACGGCCATACTGTTTATTTACCTGTTGTTTTTATTCAGGTGTATAAGGATATACCGGAAATGCCCTTATGCTTTTGGAGCATTCCTGGCACTGGCGTTGAGTTTTACACTGGTGATACAGGCAATAGTGAATATGGGGGTGAATGTAAACCTGTTTCCTAATACAGGTGTTACGCTACCACTGGTGAGTATGGGTGGCAGTAGCTTTTTATTTACCTGCATGTCTATCGGTATCATATTAAGTGTTGCCCGAAATGTAGAGCAGCAGGAAGGGCAGGGAACGGTAAAAGAAACAGAGAAAGTAAAAGCTTAGTTTTTTAAAAGGAATATATAATTAATGAATGAGCAACATACAAAGGAGATCGTGCAGGATGAATTGTCATTCATTATAGCAGGCGGCGGCACCGGTGGTCATATTTTTCCGGCCATTGCCATTGCCAATGCCATCAGGAAAAAACAACCGGGGGCAAGGATATTGTTTGTAGGTGCCAACGGAAAAATGGAAATGCAAAAAGTGCCGCAGGCTGGTTACGACATCAGGGGAATTGATATTGCGGGTTTCAACAGGAGTTCTTTGATCAAAAATATCGGGTTGCCTTTTAAGTTGCTGAAAAGTTTTTTCCAGGTGGCAGGCATCGTGAAAAATTTTAAACCAACTGCCGTGATAGGGGTTGGCGGCTATTCCAGTTTTCCCGTGTTGCGATATGCGCAAAGCAAGGGGATACCAACATTTATCCACGAGAGCAATTCTTTTGCCGGCAAAAGCAACATCATGCTGGGAAAAAAAGCGACCCGGGTATTTGTGGCAACAGAGGGCATGGAAAAGTTTTTCCCGGCATCGAGCATCACGGTGAGTGGAAACCCTGTGCGGCAGAATATTGTTTCTAATCAATATAGCCGGGAGCAGGCAATTGAAAGTTTTGGATTGCTGCCTGGTAAAACTACCGTGTTGAGCATCGGCGGTAGTCTTGGGGCAAAAAGTATTAATGAAGCCATACAAAAAGACATTGACCTTTTTGAACAAAATGATCTCCAGCTCATTTGGCAAACTGGGAAACCGTTTAAAGAAAAGGCTGAAGAAACGGCAAAGGGCAGGGCCAATGTTTTTGTAAGCGATTTTATCACGCAGATGGATATGGCTTATGCCGGAGCCGATCTGGTAATCAGCAGGAGCGGCGCAATGGCGATAGCGGAACTCTGCCTCGTGAAAAAACCAACTGTTTTTGTGCCATACCCTTTTGCTGCAGAAGACCATCAAACAGCAAATGCAAAAGCTTTGGTAAATAAAGCTGCGGCAAAAATGATAGTGGATGCGGATGCGTTATCAAAGCTGGTTCCATCGGTTTTGGAACTGGCAAAAGATACAATGATGCAACAGGAGTTGAGGGAAAATATCGGGAAACTTGGTATAACAAATGCCGACGACCTGATAGCAGGAGAAATAATTAAAATAGTGACCCAAAGAAAACAGTCATAGGTCATTTGTCAATGGTCATTGGAAGATAATCTTTTTTGTGGCCTCAAAAATTGAAATGCAGGAAACGGACAACATATTACATCAGGAGCGGCCGATAAAGTCAGTTTACTTTTTAGGTATTGGCGGTATAGGCATGAGTGCGCTTGCCCGGTATTATAACAGCCGTAAGGTAAAAGTGAGCGGTTACGACAAAACTGCAACGGCACTCACCGACACGCTGGTGCGGGAGGGAATAGCAGTGCATTTTAAAGACGATGTGGAATTGCTTGATAAAGATGCTGAGGTTGTTGTGTACACCCCGGCAATTCCTGCAGATCATAAAGAATTGAATTTTTATAAGAGCAATGGGTACACACTGCTCAAAAGAAGCCAGGTGTTAGGAAGCATTACCGCCAACAATTTTAATATCTGTGTGGCGGGCACGCATGGAAAAACAACAACGAGCAGCATGATTGCGCATGTGTTGCGAGATTCAGGATTTGGTTGTAATGCATTCCTGGGTGGAATAGCTGCTAATTATGATACTAACTTTTGGGCGAGTGAAAAAAATGTTTGCGTAGCTGAGGCAGATGAATACGACAGGAGTTTTTTACAGTTAACGCCGGATATCGCCGTGGTAGCCGCTATGGATGCCGATCACCTGGACATATATGGCGATGAAAAACATATGCAGGATGCCTTTATACAGTTTACAGGCAAAATAAAAACCGGCGGGTTGTTGATCTCAAAATTGGGAATAAAAAGAGACGATGAGTTTGTGGCCAGCAATAAAACCACTTACCATGCTACCAACACGGGCGCTGATGCATATGCTGAAAATATCAGGATGCGGAATGGTAGTTACCTTTTTGACGCAGTAGTGCACAATGACATCATCCCGGATGTGGAGCTGAACATGGGAGGGATCCATAATCTTGAAAATGCTATTGCATGCATAGTGGTGGCGGTGAATCTTGAAATTGACCAAGAAAAAATTAAAAGAGCGCTGGCAAATTTTAAGGGTGTAAAAAGAAGATTTGAATATGTAGTGAAGCCAACGGACGGTGAGGGTACAGTAATGATTGATGACTATGCACACCACCCAGAAGAGTTGAGGGCATTGATAGAAAGTGCAAAGGGTTTGTTTCCAGGGAAAAAGTGCACTGTTGTATTTCAGCCACACTTGTACAGTCGCACGCAGGACCTTGCTGATGGATTTGCAGAAGTGTTGAGCCTGGCAGATGAAACAATTTTATTGCCTATATACCCCGCGAGGGAGCTACCCATACCCGGTGTGGGTAGCCAGCTGATCCTGGAAAAAATGACCAATAAAAACAAGTCTGTAAAAGAAAAAGATGCTTTGTTGAAATGGGTATCCGATAACAGCACCGAATTATTGATCATAGCAGGTGCGGGAGATATAGATGTGCTTGTACAACCGATTAAAGAAATTATTATCAACAAAAATTGAGTAAGGTCAACATAAATATCAGGAAGGTTGCTGCAACCATTGGTTGGTTTTTAACAGCCGCTGTGGCCATTGTATTGCTGCAGGCAGGGGTGCGTAGTCAAAATGTAAAGACCTGCAAAGACGTGGACATTGACATCAGTGGCGTAAGCAATAATTTTTTTATTGATAAAACGGATGTGCAGGATATCATCAAAAAATTTGTAGGTGGAAATCCCAAAGGGAAAAAGCTTGCTTCCTTCAATTTGCGTGATATAGAAAACCGCCTCGAAAAAGATGTATGGATCAGGAATGCAGAACTATATTTTGATAACAACGATGTGTTAAGAGTGCATGTGGACGAGCGGGAACCCGCAGCAAGGATCTTTGCTGTTGATGGAAGCACATTTTATATCGATAGCAGTTTGAAGATGTTGCCTTTGAGCGAAAAATTTTCGGCCAGGCTACCGGTGTTTACAGGATTCCCCCACGGAGGTCCTATGGTAAAAAAGGCAGACAGCAGTTTGTTGAGGGCTGTTTTAACCATCAGCCAGCAATTACAAAAAGATAGTTTTTTAATGGCGATGATCGACCAGGTTGATATTACCCCGCAGCGCAGTTTTGAAATGATCCCGAAACTGGGAAGGCAAACCATCCTGTTTGGAGATGCCAGTGAGGCCGAAGAAAAATTCAGGAAGCTGAAAACTTTTTACCAGCAGGTAATTCCCGTGGCAGGATTGAGCAAGTATAGCAGTATCAGCCTGCAGTTTAAAAACCAGGTAGTGGCAAAGAAGATAGACGCCA
>CBFGLL010000221.1:0-4507 GCA_965649585.1 uncultured Chitinophagaceae bacterium
GCCGTGGGGGGCATACTTCGGCATCTGTGCTGATAAATATGGCGTGCAGTGGATGATGGAGTTCAAACAAAAGTCTGAACACCCGTCTGCCGGGGCTGCAGGTTGAACAAACTTTTTATAAGAAAAAATATTTATTCAGCCTGCACGCCGGCGATGATACATGTAGCCTCCGGATTTATGCGCTTCAATTCACAACCTCAACAATGGTAAATTCTTTTGTACCGGCCGGCATCTGCCAGGTGATGGATGCTCCTTTTCTATAACCGATGGCAGCAGTGCCAATAGGTGCAAATACAGAAATCCTTCCGGCAGACAGGTTGGCCTGCGATGGCAATACGATCTTAAAATTGAATCGCTTACCGGTAGTTTTTTCCTGCACGGTTACCTGCGAATTGATGCGCACAGCATCCGCTGGGAAAGCTTCTTTATCTACCAGCTCCGGCATATTGGCAAACTCCTTTGCAAGCTGCTCTGCGTTCTTTGCTTCGGTAGATTTTGTATTTAATATTGAACGGATATACCCTTTCAACAATTCAAATTCATCTTTGATCAAAATGAGTTTATTTTTTTTCTGCTTCATGTTGTTTAATTTAATACAGTGGGTGCTGTGTTAGATAATTTGTTTAGTTGTGGCCCATATATCTCTTCAAAGCTGCTGGTATTGGTTGTATCAAGCTTGCGGAAAAAGTTAGCCACGTTAATGTCGTCCATCGTTTTAAATCCTGCTGCCTCCATCAGTTCGATGGTGGCTTTAATAGTGTTGCCATGAAAATTGGCTACCCGCACTCTTTTATCGGCCACATCCAATCCTTTATAAAGCGTGGCATCCTGCGTGGCTACACCTACCGGGCACCTGCCACTATCGCATTGCAAGGCCTGTATACAACCCAGGGAAAACATCATTCCCCTTGCACTGTAGCAACTACTGGCACCCAGTGCGATTAATTTTAAAATATCAAAACCAGAAATGATCTTACCTGCGGCAATAAGTTTTATTTTAGTTTTTAATCCGTACAAACGCAATGTTTTTGCAGCAAAAGACAGTGCTTCGTATAAAGGCATACCTACATTATCTGTAAACTCCAGTGGTGCTGCTCCTGTGCCGCCCTCTGACCCATCGATGGTTATAAAATCGGGTACAATACCCGACTTGCGGATATAATAACAGATTTCGTTGAATTCTTTTTTATTACCGATACAAATTTTAAAGCCTACAGGTTTGCCGCCAGAAAGTGTACGCAATTTTTGTAAAAACAGAACCAGCCCTTCTGCATTATTGAAGGCAGTATGACCCGGCGGCGATATAATGGTAGTCGCTACGGGCACATTCCTGATGGCGGCAATTTCCGGGGTATTTTTTATGGCCGGCAATATGCCACCATGCCCTGGTTTGGCGCCCTGCGATAATTTTAACTCGATCATTTTCACCTGCGGCCTTCCCGCATTTTTAGCAAAAAGGGCATCATTAAAATTTCCTTCCTCATCCCTGCAACCGAAATAACCGGTGCCGATCTGCCAGATAAGATCTCCGCCAGCCAGGTGATGATCGCTAATGCCACCTTCACCTGTGTTGTGTGCAAAGCCACCTAGTTGTGCACCCTGGTTAAGGGACTGTATGGCAGTTTTACTCAGCGCTCCATAACTCATGGCCCCGATATTAAGCACACTGGCACTATAGGGCTGGCTACATTGATCGTTGCCAATGGTTACCCTTAAATCCTTATCCTCGATATGCACTGGATACACAGAATGCGCCATCCACTCGTACCCTGCTTCATTGGGATTCACCTGCATACCAAAGGCAACCGTTTGTTTTACATTCTTGGCACGTTGGTACACGATGGATCGCTGACGCCTGTTAAAGGGCCTGCCATCTGCATCAGACTCAAAAAAATATTGCCGCATTTCTGGCCTTATAGATTCAAACAAATAGCGTGCATACCCTATTACCGGGTAGTTTCGTAATACAGCGTGCTTTTTTTGCCTGGTATTATACACGGCCAGCAATAGCAGCGGCAAAGTGATCAACAATGCCCAAAAGTATCGCACGTCATTCAATACCGCATTGAGCGCAATGGCATTGAATAAAAGGATACTTAATACTATAACGGTACTGGCCGAAATCTTTGTTCGACTTCGTGACATAGTTATTGGTATTAACTTTTTAAATAAAAAAATAAAGGAAGATATACCCCGGGTGATGTAAATAAAATCAGGCCGGGGTGAGCGTGTCAAAAGCCTTATTGTTTACAAAAAACGGCTGTTGAAGCTGCGGCATACAATCACCCGCACCAGCAATGACAGCGCAGCAATTATTAAATGATAGTATGGTGAAAAAATTGTTCACTATCGCAAAGTTACAGTTTATTTATGTGTGGGCCGAATATGTGATGCATTAACCGGAAACTTTACAGTTTTTTAACTTGTATGATCATTTGAAATTACGATTGATATAGGGGCATCCTCAATTCATCGTTATAAAAAACAGGCTGCAAACTTTTGGATTCTTTTTCAAAGGAAGGAAGGGTATTTTTGGTATTAAATCATTAGCCATGCGACTTGTTTTATTTTTCCTGTTGAGCATAATTAGTATTAATTCTTTTGCGCAGCCTGCTTTACAAAAAACAACCAAAGACACCCTCATACTGGTTAGTAAAAATGCCGGCAAAGGTTTTATGCATGATTATGCCTTGTTTATCCCAAAAGGAACTTTGCTCAACAGCAAAACTTTTTTGCTGGTAGAACCCAATAATACCGGCGTGTTGAGTGATGATGATTCTGTGCACCTGAAAGCTGCCATACAGCAGGCAGCAAAAAGTTCTTTGGGAAATAATATTGCCACAGAACTGGATATTCCCTTCCTGGTGCCGGCTTTTCCAAGACCTGCATCAGATTCATTGTTGTACACCCATGCACTCGACAGGGATATTATGCTTAAAAAAGAGGCATCGCTCAAAAGACTCGACCTGCAATTGATAAAGATGATTGATGACGCAAAATTGATATTGGCTTCACTCAACATACAGGTAGCGCCAAAGATATTTATGAATGGCTTTTCTGCTTCGGGTACATTCACCAATCGTTTTTCGATGATGCACCCTGGTAAGATACAGGCATTGGCCATTGGTGGTTTCAATGGCGAGCTGATGTTGCCACAGGATAAAATCAACGGCATCAAAATCAATTATCCGCTGGGCACAAATGATTTTAAAAAGATCACCGGGAAAAAATTTGATATAAACAGCTACCGAAAACTGCCGCAATATATCTACATGGGAAAACTGGATGACAATGATGCTGTTCAATTTGACGATGCCTACGATGAAAACGAACGCCGCATCATTAACAGCAACAAAGCAAGTAATGTGCATGACAGGTTTATCCGCAACCAACAGTTGTATAAAGCTAAAAACATCAACCCCATTTTTATAACATACGAGAACGTGGGCCACTGGACAACCTCCTCTATGAATTTGGAATTGATCCGCTATTTTATGAAACAAATGAAGGAAGCACTCTAAACCTTCACCTGTATTTCACAAAGGATAGCACTGGCTTCTTCGGCTACCTGTTTAAAATAAGCGGCATCCTTTTCTATTTCATCCACATGTTTGCCTACTATTTCACGCAGGTTACGACCGTCCAATAATTTGCACTGCTGTATAATGAGTTTTACTCTTTCTTTATCACTGTTACGCATAGGTTGCTGAATAAACTGGCGAAGGCTTTCTATCAGTGGCATCCTGAAATCTGCCCCTTCGGTATTTTCCCGATGAAGCAGGTCAAATATGGCTCCGGCAATATTATTCCGGTCTGATGAAAAAAGGGCGAGCTGAATAACCTGTTCGATACTGAGGAGTGGTAATCTCTTAAGCAACAGAATTGCCTGCAGGCCTGCATCGGGGTTGGGGGTGCATAATACCCATTCCTCTGCAGTTATCACATCCTTGTAATGCTGGGTCCACTGATTCACAGGTTCTCCATTGGCACTAAGGGATTGTAACCTGGATTTTACCTCTGACTGTTCGGCAATATAAAATTGGGGCATGGTGTTAAGACCTCGGTGGCGTTAGCACTCTTAAAAAATGCGGGAAAACTGCCCGCCACTAATTGGGCAGCAGGCAAATCTTCCAACATACTAAAAGAGAATCTAGAATTTGTTTCCAACGGGCATTCCGGCCATGGCACCCTGGGGCTGACTGCTACTGTCGTGCCCAAGGGTTTTTACAATCTTATTGTAAAGGCCCGTTAATAAAACAGGTGCTACCCACTGGCCGAAAAAATTACTTTTCTGTCCTTTATTTTTTGCCTGCAATAACAGGGAAACTAACATGGAACTCACGACTCAATGTGCAGCGGCGGCGCTTGAAGAGCCCTACTGGATCGATGACCTCAAGGCCCTTTGGAAGGCGGGCCGGATGACCCGTGCGGCACTCCTCACTGGTGAAGTCGAAAATCCAGCGGAGCAGATGCCTGATATATCCGGTTTGGTGGCTCGACTGCAGGC
>CBFGLL010000222.1:0-4490 GCA_965649585.1 uncultured Chitinophagaceae bacterium
CCGGGGAAATTGAAAACCGCCAGTTCCGGGACATTATGGACTACTTTGACGACAAAGACGTGTTCGTGGTAAACAACACCAAGGTTTTCCCCGCCCGCATGTATGGCCGCAAAGAAAAAACAGGGGCAAAGATTGAAGTGTTTTTATTGAGAGAATTAAACAAAACCAACAAACTATGGGACGTAATTGTTGACCCTGCACGTAAAATAAGGGTTGGCAACAAACTGTATTTTGGAGAAAGCGATGAGCTGGTAGCAGAAGTGATCGACAACACCACCAGCCGTGGCCGTACCATTCGCTTTTTGTGGGATGGCACCGATGATGAGTTCCGCCAGATGCTGGAGATCATGGGCGAAACACCACTTCCAAAATACATTAAACGTAAACCGGAAGAAGAAGATAAAGAGCGTTACCAAACCGTTTATGCGAAACATGAAGGTGCCGTGGCTGCTCCTACAGCAGGTTTGCATTTTAGTAAAGAGCTCATCAAAAGGCTGGAAATTCAAGGGGTGCGCTTTGCAGAAGTAACATTGCACACCGGCCTCGGCACCTTTAGGCCAATTGAAGTTGAGGACCTGAGCAAACATAAAATGGATGCAGAATATTATAAGATCGACGAAACCGCCTGCAGCATTGTAAATAAAGCAAAAGAAGGAGGAAATCGTATCTGCTCTATCGGCACCACCACCATGCGTGCCATGGAAACCTCATACACAGCACAGCAGTTATTAAAACCGTCTGAAGGCTGGACGAACCATTTTATCCACCCGCCTTACAATTTTAATATTGCAGATTCATTGGTGACCAATTTTCACCTGCCAAAAACAAGTTTACTGATTATGGCTTGTGCTTTTGCAGGGTACGACCTGATGATGGAAGCGTACAAAAAAGCTATCAAAGACAAATACCGCTTCTTTAGTTATGGAGATGCGATGCTGATAATATAACGGATTATTGATACAAGGAAAAAGTAAAGCTCCCATTTTGCGGGAGCTTTTTTAATTTGTTTGATCTGAGGTCAGTCATTCAACGGATCATGAAATACAAAGGGGCCTAGATAGAAATCAGAGCCCGTATTAATCCAATATCCTATGAAAAACCACTGTATTAACGATATTGCGTTTCCTTTATTGTGAATAAAGGGGAGGGCGAAGCGCAGTTAATACAGTTTCAATATGTTATGCAGTAAATTTTTGGAAACTTTTTGCCCGCATCAAAGCCCGAACAAACCACTGTTAAGCACTTGCAGGGTTTGCTCTTTATAACTGCGGGGAATCAGCAATGATATATTGTGCCTGCTGCCTCCATAACTCACCATACGAACAGGGATTTCTTTAATAGACTCAAACAAGCGGAACATCACGTCTTTGGTTTCGGTAATCTCATTGCCCACAATTGATACAATCGTTTGATTGGTATCTATTTCCACGGTGCCATAGGCTTCCAGTTCCCTGGCAATTTCTTTAAGAAAAATATCACTATCGATCGTTACCGATACGGCCACTTCAGAAGTGGTGATCATATCAATTGAAGTGCGGTATTTTTCAAAGACCTCGAACACTTTTCTTAAAAATCCATAGGCAAGTAGCATCCTGCTGCTTTTAATTTTTACAGCAGTAATATTATCTTTTGCTGCCACCGCTTTTACGCCTGTACTGCCGGCCTGCTCGGTGATCAGCGTACCCCGGGCGGAAGGCTCCATGGTGTTCAACAGTTTTACCGGTACATTGTAAAACTGGGCCGGCCATATGCTGGCGGGGTGCAGGATCTTTGCACCGAAATAAGCCAACTCCGCGGCTTCTTCAAAACTCAGTTGCTCTATGGGCCTGGTAGTGCTAACCACCCTTGGGTCGTTATTATGCATGCCATCAATATCGGTCCATATCTCGCACACGCTGGCATTAATGGCCGCTGCAATTAAGGATGCGCTGTAGTCGCTTCCGCCTCTTTTTAAGTTATCTACCTCACCTTTTGCATTACGTGTAATGTAGCCCTGGGTTACAAATATTTTTACTTCTTTATTCTTTTGCAGAATCTGGGCAAGCTTCACTTTGATAGTACCTACCTGGGGCTCGTCCTGGTTATCCAGGCTCATAAAATCCAGGGCCGGCAACAGGCAATGGTCCATGCCCTGCTCTTCCAGGTACAAACAAAAAAGCTTGGTGCTCAACAGTTCGCCCTGGGCCAGTATATCCTTATTCAACGCCTCGCTAAAAGAAATTTTTAAAATGATATTCAAAAACTCGAAATGCTCAGCCAATACTTTCCGTGCTTTTTTAAGGACGGGTTCGCTGCTTAATAGATCCTTTATGAATTGCTGGTAATGATCTTCCAGTGCTTTTATTTTTTCGCCTGCAGTATGACGGTCATTTACCGCAAGCAGCGAACTGATCTCCACCAACGCATTGGTGGTTCCGCTCAGCGCCGACAATACAACTATCTTCGACTCCTCATCGGCGTTCACCAGATTTGCTACTTCCTTCATCCGTTGCGGCTTGCCCACGCTGGTGCCGCCAAATTTCATAACCTTCATTTGTCCCCCCTTCGTTAAAATGTATTTGAATAAAGCACCCGTGCAGATACGGCGCTTTTAAAGTGGCGCAAAATTAACGCTATCACATCAAAATAAAAAACGATCTAAGCCAGTTGCAGGTCAAACTTTTGGGCAAGTGCCTGCAGGTCTTCTATTACCGGCGCTAATAAAGTAAAGCCGTTCTCTCGCCGATCCGCTTCAATTGCTACTTCGGGCTCTCCCGGGATGATCACTTTTTCCATGCCTTCCACCGTTTTAGCAGTCCTGAACCGTTGAATCCATTGATCCATATGCGCTTTAAAATCATCCGCCTTTCTAAAAGCATCTATGCGCATGGCGCCAAAAAAATGCCCGATGCCTTTGCCGGGCATATTGTCGGGCATAGGCACGTATGCGGGAAATGGCGGCACCCAGGGACCATAATTTGCGCCGCTCAGCACAGCCGAAAAAATATCAACAATGCTGCCGAGCATATATCCTTTGTGACTGCCATGCTCCCTGTCGCCGCCAAGCGGAAGCAAAGCGCCGCCTTGCTTCAGTTCATTTGCATTGGTACTTCCCGCACCATCCTTCGTTTGAACCCAGCCCTGCGGTGCAGGTTTGTTTTTCCGCTGCAGTATTTCCAGTTTGCCATTTGCAGCAGTAGTAGTGGCAAAATCAGCGATAAATGCTGGTTCCTTGCCTGCGGGTATTGCCACAGCAATCGGGTTGGTGCCCAACAACCTTTCTGTAGAAAAAGTGGGTGCCACCAGCGCAGAAGCATTTGTCATGGCAATGCCGATCATATCCTGCTGCAAAGCCATCATTGCATGAATACCGGCAATGCCAAAATGATTGCTGTTTTGCACGCTTACCCAACCTGTACCCGCATCTTTGGCTTTATCAATAGCCACCTGCATGGCATATGGCGCTACCACCAGGCCCAGCCCCGAATCTCCATCCACCGTGGCGGTGCTGGGCGTTTCATGAATAATTTGTATAGATGGATTTGCATTTATCCTGTTTACTTCCCAAAGCCGTACATAACCACTTAGCCTCGCCACCCCATGGCTGTCTACTCCCCTCAGGTCTGCACTTAACAATACCACAGCTGCGGTGTGGGCGTCTTTATCACTGCATCCCATCTTTTCAAAAACAGCTTTTGAAAAATTTAATAACTCTCTATAACTAAATTTTTTCTCCATGCGGCGAAGATAGAAAATCGTTTAAGGTTATGCTGTAAACATTCAAAGTTGTGCTGGATCAATCAACATTACAGTATGCTTTAATGCCTCAGGCTTTGTGTGCTTTTCCTTAATTTTGCCACCCGGGTTTTTAACCACCCTTAAACTTAAAAAGCTCATACAATGGGAAGGATATTCGAAGTACGTAAAGGCGCCATGTTTGCCCGCTGGGATAAGATGGCCAAAGATTTCACCAGGATTGGTAAAGAGATCGCTATTGCTGTAAAGGCCGGCGGACCCGACCCGGATAACAACCCGGCACTAAGACGCTGCTACCTGAACGCCAAGGCATGTAATATGCCCAAAGATCGTGTGGAAGCGGCTATCAAAAGAGCCATGGGGAAAGATACCAGCAACTATGAAGAGATCACTTATGAAGGGTATGCCCCGCATGGTGTGGCTGTGATGGTGGAAACCGCCACCGACAACCCCACAAGAACGGTTGCCAATGTGCGCATGCATTTTACTAAAGGACATGGTGCCCTAGGCACGAGTGGTTCGGTAGCATTCACCTTTAACCGCATGGGAGAATTTAAAATTAAAAACACAGGCCAGGATTTAGACGATCTTGAACTGGAATTAATTGACTATGGCCTGGAAGAGATTGGAGAAAACAGCGAGGGCAATATCATTATCCGTACAGCCTTTTCTGAGTTTGGTAATATGAACAAAGCATTAGAAGAAAAAGGAATTGAAGTGATAACAGCCGAACTCACCCGTATTCCAACCAACAC
>CBFGLL010000223.1:0-4482 GCA_965649585.1 uncultured Chitinophagaceae bacterium
CAATATTCTCCCGGCAAAACCCCATCGGGCTGCGGCAGTTGCTGGTTGGCTATGGTGAAATTATCGGTTGACCTTTTTAAAATAATAGCATCCGCTGCTGCTTCTCCCAGCGACTTTCCAAGGTCTTCCCCGCTTCCATCGGGAATGCCGGCCAGGCTTTCATTGTACCAGGTGAGCAATGGAAAATTTCCTTGCAGGTTGAGTTTGGTAATGGTATGGTAAGCCGCACTCGCCACCGCTGCATCCGGTGAAGCAAATTGTTCCCTTATATTCAGCAAAGCATGTCTTTCAAATTTTGGTTTAATAGAATTCAGGGCATCATGCACCGCTATTTGTACCATGGCAAAATAACGTGCCTGTGCAGGTGGTGTTTGTCCGCCGGCCAATACAAGCGCTGTTTTTTCATTCCAAAACATTACCATGTCGTTGGAAGCAAAACCAGGATTATCCGGTTGCCGGCCAGATTTAGATTCAATGGTATCAGAATCTACCTTGCTACAGGATGCCAGCCAGGCCATTGAAACCAGGCAAGCTACCAATACAAAAAGTTTAGTTTGTTTCATACACTTAATTTTTTTGATGATTAAATTCTGGCTTTCCAAAGCTGGAGCGGGCTGCATCCAAAAGATGATGGAATGTTTACGGTATAAAAATGGAAACTTTGTGGCAGCTCTTACTGGTACAAACACGACTTTTTTGAAGGCTTTAAAGAAACTGGCCTCCATTACTCAACCCCAACACCCGGCCGGGTGAGCTGAATTCTTCCTGCAGAAACAGGTTGGGGGTATTTAAAGTGTAGGTTTTATAATCTTTTGCAAGATGCTGGTAATCGGTGTAGCCGCATTCCAATGCAATTGCAGTCCAGTTGAGCTGCGGGCTTGCAAGGCGCAACACCAGCGAGCGGTGAAAACGGGAGAGTTTTAAGAATGTTTTAGGGCATACCCCTATCCTTTCGTTCAGCCTGCGCTCCAGCTGCCTGGAGCCCATGTAGGCATTGCGGGAAAGTTTATCAACCGTGGGAATATCTTCCAGGTTTACCAAATCGCCCAGCGCATGATCTACTGCTATCACAGGCCTTGCCGAGCGAAGCGCTAATTCGTTAAGGTATGTTTCAATGATATCGATCATCTCCTGATAGGTGGCTGCACCCGAAAGCCTGCTGTTAACGGCAGCCAGCCCCGGCAATAATGCAGCCGCTTCCACATAAGTATTGGTAAGCTCGGCAAGGTTAAGCCCGGTAAACCGATACAAAGCCCCGGGCCTGAATTCTACCGAAATCATGAGGAATTCCGTGCTCGTAATAAACCGGTTAATTCTCTGCGTGTACTGACCCGCCAGCATGGCGGCACCCGTGGTAACCACATCACCGCTTTGTGTATGTTCAATTCTTTCTGATCCCCGGGGATAAAAAATCAGGCATTGCTCCGGCCTCGGGGGAAATGGTTTTGTAGAAGGAGTCATGCTACCATCAAAACAGAAATGCCTGAGCCTGTAGCGATAGACATATTCCCGCAACGATGGAGCAGGTTGAAGATCACGGGAAATCATCTATATTATTTTAGGTTTACAATTTCAGTAATTTTTTAACCGATCTCCGGCACCGGGATATCTTTTTTTACATCCACATTGTGGTAGGCCACTACCTTCCATCCCTCTTCTTTTTTTACAAACACCTGCAATAAGCGGGTAAACATCCTGCCGGCATCATCAGTATGTATCATGCTGAAAGCACCGCTTTTTTCAAAACCAGAAACGATGATAAGTGTTTCTGCAGTTACCACCTGTTCGCTGATGATATTTAAATGCAGCAGCCGGTAATTAAACTTTGAATTTTTAAAAACACTTTGCAGGATCATGTCGTGTCTTTTTAAAAACGCATCATGTCCCTGGTGAAACATACCGAGTATGTTGGTAAAACAAGCCTGCTCATCAATAGCATTGGAAAAACTAATGGCATCACCTGCATTCCAACCCCTTGCCTGTTCATCCAGGATCTGGGTGATGGCTTCGGTAATGAGCGTAGAAGTTGCAGTGCCGTTTGTTGTGCTGTCGTGCTGTTGCATGGGCAGGTGATTGTGCGCCAGGATTAGTGGTACAACAAGTTAATAAATGATAATAATAATACAAAGGGAAATAGATTTTGGGTAGGGAGAGAAGACGGAACGCTGATGATCATGATAGTCATGATAGGTTATGATGGCTGCTGTGGCGGATATACAAAGAATTTTTCACGCAGCGCCCGCAGCGAAGCAGCGATACAGCGCATGACCAATGACTAATGACTATTGACTCAATGACTATGGTCTATGGACTACCGACTATCGACTCCCGTCTATCAAATCATGACTACTGACTATTCACCAGTGACAATTGACTATTCACCAACGCCTTCTGCCTTATAACCACCGGTTGATTTCTACGAGGCAACTGGTACTCGCTTTTACGCAGCACAACCGGGCGCACAACATGTTTTCTTTTCTTTATTAAAAAGATAACGCCATCCACTGCAAACAAAACAATACTTACTGCAACTGCTATTGCCGATGCGGTAAGCGCACAATTCAACACCTGCAACAATTCCTCCTGCAGCACAAAAGGCAGATCATAAAAAATCACCCGCATCAGCACACATACTGATACTGCTAATACATTAGCAATAAACAAAAGACTTTTTAGTATTTCAACGTGGCTCCTGTAATTAAAAACAGGGGGATTCATTATCGTATTCATATGGATCGTTTTTAAGTTCCTCTATCAGCCATAATAAAATAATCATGCCAATGCCCATAACTGCTGAAATCCAATACCCAAACCAGTAGGTAGAAACATTTAGTTGTGGGAAAATATACACGGATTTATAAATGAATATGGATGATGCCTACGGCAGAAAGAAGGGGAACGCTGGTTCTCATGATTTTCATGATTGGTGATGATAGCTGCCACGCAGCGGGAGGAATAGATACATGTAACTCCCAACTACAGACTATCGACTCCCGACTGCCGACTCAATGACCATTGACCAATGACTATTGACTCCAGACCATCGACTCCCGACTACAAACCCCGGCTCCAGCTCTCGTTTAAAACAAATTATCATCCCCGGCAACGCCAAAACCATAAATGCTTTATCTTGACTGTATTATTTTAAACCCGCTTTTTTGAATAATAACGAAGACCAGCAACCCCAACCATCTGCCGATGAAGAAAAGGCAGTGCCCGCTGCTGCTGATAACCTTTACACAGGCGAAAGCAATGAGCCAGAGCTCCCCCCTCCTGCCATCGAAACAGGTTTACCAAACAATACTGATATGGAAGTACATCATCATGCCCACCACGATCATGGTAAAAAAACATGGCGCTCCTATTTCTGGGAATTCCTGATGCTGTTCCTGGCAGTGTTCTGTGGTTTTTTAGCAGAATACCAGCTGGAACATTATATCGAAAAACAAAGGGCAAAAGAATTTGCTTCTTCCCTGCAGGCTGATGTAAAAAAAGACACGGCCGCCATCAGGCAAACAATCGGCCGACTGCAGTTTTGCGCCCGCAAAATTGATACCCTTTCCATGCTGTTGAAAAACGATAGTGCCATTAACAATAATGTAGAAGACTTTTATTCATACAATGTATATGCCTTTATCTTTCCGCTCACCACGCCCGATGAATCTACCCTCCAGCAATTATTGAACTCAGGCTCGCTGCGCTACTTTAGAGATGCTGCACTGGTAGACTCTATCAAGGTTTACAATACCGAGGTACAGTCTATGAAGCGATTTGCAGATGTGAGTGCTGACTTTAATATGGATTTTAGAAAACAACAGGTGCAGATAATAGATGTGAATCCCATTGTGGCAGAACTGTCAAAATCACAACCCAACCGGTATGTCAATACCACCCATGAGCAAAACCTGCTTGCCTTTGCCGGGGGGAGTCTATTGACACGGGATGCTGCTAAACTCGCTGAGTATCGCAACTGGTGCAGCCTTAAAATATTTTACATCAATAACACTATTGCTTTTAATCAACGGATTTTAAGATCTGCTAATGGCTTATTAGCAGCGTTGGATAAATAAGCAGGTCTTGTCTCTCAGCACAAGATACCAGTTGTACATTCCTCAGCAGGCCAACTGTTGCCGGGTATTTTACATCCTGCAATGAACCCTCTTGATTCCATTGCGACCGCAGGATGACAGCCCAACTTTTACCCTCCGCCGTGGTTCGTGTCTTCACGAACCACTATTTTAAACGAATGATCAACATAATTGTTGGATTGATGATGATAGCTGCTGGCGCAGCAGAGGGATAGATACACGTAATACACGGGTAAGGCGGACGACTGCCGAATATCAAGAGAATAAATATCCCACAGCAATTTGGCATAGTTCCCTCCGCCGTGGTTCGTGTCTTCACGAACCACTATTTTAAACGGCTGATCAACATAATTGTTGGATTGATGATGATAGCTGCTGGCGCAGCAGAGGGATA
>CBFGLL010000224.1:0-4480 GCA_965649585.1 uncultured Chitinophagaceae bacterium
CCAGCCAGAAAATACTCTGGAAAAATAAAAACAGCACCACTAACAGTATAGCATATCCCCAGAAACGGTGTAATAAAATATTATCCAGTTTTTCGGTAAACAAACTTCTTTGCAGTGGTCCATCTTCTACCACGGTATGTTGCATAGCCTGTTTTATTCTACCATAACGTTGCAAAATTTCTTCTGCCTGTGTGCGGGTATGGTTAAACTGGTGATCAGCTTCGGTGCGTTCTATTTTTTGATGGAGCCCATCTTCCAGCGAAAATTGTTCGTGGTTAATAAGGTAATGCAGTGCAGCATAATTGCCCGATACGGGAACAATTTCTTTGAGGCTGCTAATGGCACCCGGCGCCAGCGCATGCAGGTCGATAAAATCACGGGAAGTGGCGGGAACAAAATTTTCTGCTGTGTGTTCTATTGCTTTTTTTAGTGCGGTGATGCCCTTGTTTTTCCTGGGATTAATGGGCACTATGGGCACTCCCAATTCTCTTTCCAGCCCTGGGATGTCGATCTTAATTCCTTTCTGGCGGGCAAGGTCCATCATGGTGAGGGCCATTACCACCGGCAGTTTTAAATCGATGATCTGCGAACAAAAGAGAAGATTCCTCTTTAAGTTACTGGCATCTGCCACCAGTACGATCAGCTCCGGTTGTACCTCGGTGTCCTGGTTGAGCAGCACTTTGTAGGCCACCCATTCATCAGCCCTTTTCGGGTAAAGGCTGTAAGTGCCGGGAAGGTCGATGATATTGGCCTTTAATTTTTCTGATAGCTGGGCGGTGCCGGTTTTTTTATCTACCGTAACCCCGGGGAAATTCCCCACTTTCTGTTGAAGGCCGGTAAGTACATTAAACAGGGATGATTTTCCGCTATTGGGATTACCTACCAGTGCTATGTTTAATGGCTTTATCAAGAATGCTAATATATGGCCGTTTTGCGGGGCACAAAAATAAACGAAAGCATTGGGAGCGGGTTACGAATTGGGGAAAGGGCTAGTAGCAATGCGGAATTATTGAGTTCCTACTGACGTATAGCCTGCAATTGCTGGCTGTGAGAAAATCCATTTGTAAACATTTAGTCAAAAGCTTTAGCTAATGACTGTTTTTTCAATAACTCTTCTTTGCATTCAATAGCTTTGCGGTCTAAAAGCCTTTACAGTGAAAAAAATCGTTTTTCTTTTGATGTTGGTGAGTGTTTCTTTCAGTTATGCTCAAACCTATAGTGTAGATAAAAAATCAAAAAAACGTATCAGGGAAAACGTGACCTACCTCGCCAGCGATAAACTGGAGGGTCGCCGTACGGGCACTAAGGGCGAGAAACTGGCGTATGAATTTATCAGCAAACAATTTAAAAAAGCAGGGTTGAAGCCCGGCGCCAATGGAACTTACCTGCAGGCTTTCCAGGTTAAGGGTGATAGCAACCGCACAGGGCATAATGTAATTGGCCGTGTTGACAATGGTGCTGCCAGTACCATCGTGCTGGGTGCACACTACGATCACCTTGGATACGGGGAAGATAAAAACTCGATGTACCGCGGCGAAACAAAAATGGTACACAATGGTGCAGATGATAATGCCAGCGGCACCAGCGCCTTAATAGAACTGGCTTACTGGTTAAAAAAATCAGGACCTAAAAAATATAATTATGTGCTGGTAGCATTTTCGGGAGAAGAACTGGGATTGTACGGATCTAAATATTTTACAGAAAACAGCCCTGTAGCATTATCAACGGTGAACTACATGATCAATATGGATATGGTGGGCAGGTTAAACGACAGCACCCGTGGCATCAGCATCGGTGGTTATGGCACTTCGCCGGTATGGGCAAACCTGATTAAAACCAATGATGATTATTTTAAAATAAAAATTGACAGCAGCGGTACCGGACCCAGCGATCATACTTCTTTTTACATCAAGGATATCCCTGTGTTATTTTTCTTCACCGGCACACATATGGATTACCATAAGCCAGCTGATGATGCCGATAAAATTAACTACGATGGCATGCTGCGCATTGTAGATTATATTAAAAACATTATTGTGCAAACCAACAACATGGATAAAATTGCTTTTACTAAAACCCGTGAAGTGCACACTGGCATGGCGAGCAGCTTTAAGGTTACCATGGGCGTGTTGCTGGATTATACATTTGAAGGGCCGGGTGTGCATGTAGATGCCGTTACCGAAGGAAGGCCTGCAGCCAAAGCAGGTGTTTTGCCAAAAGATATCATCCTCCAGTTGGGCGAACACGCTTTTAAAGATGTGCAGGGCTACATGAAAGCCCTTGGCAAATTTGAAAAAGGTCAAACCACCACCGCTGTTGTGAAACGTGGAGATAAAACCCTGGAACTACCACTTACATTCTAAAAAAAAAAATTATACAGCATTGCCAGGCCGGAATTTTGTTCCGGCTTTTCTATTTTCACCGAAGTCAAAACTTTAAATTGCAGTGTGAAGCTCAAGTTAGATAACGATAGCCTGGCCGAAGATTTTTTCGAGTATAGTTTCCTGATGGGCATTGTAGCGCCGGTAAAAGATTACCTGTTTACCTGGCATATCAATAATAAGCTGGGATTAAAGTTTCGTAACAACCGGTTGGAAGTGCAGCTGAGGAAAAAAAGAATCGACTATTTTTTCCCGGTGTATGAATACACCGAACCGCTAACGGGTAACCAACACTATTTGTACAATAACCAGCACAATGGTGAGTACCTTCTCCCCGAGTTTAAGCACCTCGATTTTTTGTGGCTGATAAAAGGCATTAATGAAGAGCCTCCTAACCGGGAAGATTGTATGCAACTGCTGCAACGCATCCGTTTAATCCCTTCGGTACAGCTCGTGAGTGAAATGACCAATGAAAAAATAAAGCACAAAGAACATCTTGTTTTGTAATAAAGCGCCTTTCCGGGAATCCTGGTGGCTGCTTTGTGATTCATCATAAAAAACAATCATCATGTGGACAGAAAAAGAAAACAGCCTGTACAGGAAATTCGAGTTTGATGATTTTTCTGAAGCTTTTGCGTTTATGACAAGAGTGGCCATTGCCGCAGAAAAAATGAACCATCATCCCCGCTGGACCAATGTGTACAATACCGTAGAAATCTGGTTAAACACCCATGATGCTGGAGACGTGGTTACAGAAAAGGACCATCAACTTGCAAAAAAAATAGATAAGATATCCGGCAAATGAACCACCCCCAATGTGCAGGCAAAATAGCCATGCTGCGCCCCGCCGCATTTGGCTTTAACCATGAAACGGCGGGTAATAATTTTTTCCAGCATCGCAGCGCCGCCGACGAAGCCGGCCTTCAGCATTCAGTGCTACAACAATTCGATGACATGGTATCGCTGCTGCGCAACAAAGGGATCGATGTAATGGTGATGGAGGATGTGGCGATTCCGCCCAAACCTGATGCGATATTTCCCAACAACTGGTTTAGCTGCAACAACGGGGTCATTAGCATTTTTCCTATGTATGCCGCCAACCGGAGGTTAGAAAAACGCCCGGAGTTAATTGAACAGCTGCAAAAAGAAACTTCCATTTTTTCGGTGAACGATCTCAGTCCTTATGAAGAAGAAGAAATTTTTTTGGAGGGCACCGGTAGTATGGTATTTGATCACCAGCACAAGATTGCTTATGCCTGTTATTCGGAACGGACAAATGAAAACCTGTTTGAAAGTTATTGTAAACAGTTGGGGTATTTGCCACTCGGTTTTAATGCAGCAGATGAACAGGGGCGGCCCATCTATCATACCAATGTAATGATGTGTGTGGGAGAAAAATTTGCTGTGATCTGCCTAGATGCGTTAGAAGATGCGGTTGACAGGCTAAAAATTTTGCATGAGTTAAGCAGTACCGGTCATGAAATTGTTGATATCAGTTTTAACCAAATGAATCATTTTGCCGGTAATATGCTGGAAATGCAGAATAACCTCGGCGAACATTTTTTAGTGATGAGTGCGGCCGCCCGGGCTTCGTTAATCGCTGATCAAATAAGCCGGCTGGAAAAATATGCCAGCATCATCTCACCCGATATTGCCCTAATTGAAAATATAGCTGGTGGGAGTGTAAGGTGTATGATGGCAGAATTGTTCTGCTGAGTTTTAGGCTGACCTATACTATAGAACTCTATATTTGTTTTTAATTTATACACCCCATTATATCTATAATCATGTTTTTGTTCGCATTGCCACGTGGATTGGTTCAACTTTTCCTGGTATGTTATGCTCTCCTTCTTATTTTTCTAACAATAAAGGCAATCAAAATGTACCAAATTGGTACTATTAATTCATTACAGCTTGGTATTTCTGTGTTGCTAACCTGGTTGCTACCATTAATTGGGCCCTTGGGTATTTACCTCTTTTTAAAAAAGCCTGTTAACTGATTCAGCCCCGGTGGAGCATCTTAATACCACGGGCTGTTTTTAATTTGCTACGGAGATTTTAGTTTTCTCCTGAACAGGATCGATGCATTTTTCTGGTAG
>CBFGLL010000225.1:0-4475 GCA_965649585.1 uncultured Chitinophagaceae bacterium
GCATTTAATATGAACGTACCCACTCCAGGAAGTGCTACTGTTTGCGGAGTAACGGTTTGAGTATTTCCCTCGGCATCCGTATCATTCACCTTCACGTTGCCGGTAGCCATCGCTCCTTCGGGAATGTAATTGAAGTCGTCGGCTGCCAATGTGGTATTAGCTACAGCAGGCCCCTGCACGGTGAACACCTGTATCGCTACGGCACAGAGGGGCGTTGGTGCGGTATTATCACATACCTGGTAAACAAGGGTATCCTGCCCGGTAAATCCATTAGATGGTGAGTAGGTGATCACACCGTTGGTAAGATTTACGGAAGCAGTTCCGTTATCCGGCGCATTTATGATGGTAACAGAGGCTGGGTTGAGTGATACACCAATATAACCGGGCTCATCGTTGTAGAGTGAATTAACGGCTACAGGAGTGTTGAGAGAGGTAACCGCAATATCAGTATTAGCGATTGGTGGCTGTGCCGAATTGTCGGCAATAAGCACCGTGATGGTTAGCAAAGAATTGGTACACTGCCCTTCTGCATTGCACACCGGCACCAGGTAAACATACACTCCCGGTGTAGTAGCAGTAAATGTATAAGTGCCATCTGTATTAACGCTGATGCTGGCTCCGCCCGGGTTGGTAGGAGCTGCCACGGGTGTACCATACAATGCGCCCGGTGGCACCTGGTCGTTGGTACTGGTATTTCCTGCCAGTGGTACGTTCACATAAGTAACGCCAAAGTCGGGCTGCGGTGCAAAACCACAATTGAACTGGAAGGCATAGGCCTTACCCAACCCGTTGTCTCCTGCTGCAAAATCAAACAAAGTCCCAAATGTATTTCCAAGATTGAAAATGCCCGTTCCAAAATCGAGGGCAGCACCCGGTGCTCCTACAATTGCCCTGGCGCTCTTAAGTGGCCCGCTTGTATAACCGCCGCCTGCAACACTGTATCCCAAAAGGCTACCGGCATTGATGCCAACATCAAAACTCACGGTGTTCTCCAGTTTCCAGTATGGCGCCGCATTAAAAGTACCATTGGCATTACCAGTAAAAATATATGCTGCACCCCCAACCGCATCAGCACCTATAAGGCCTACACCGGTTGACAGTGGCTCACCCACAACCAGGTCGGCAATGCCATCGCAGTTCACATCTCTCATATTATCTATGGAAGCACCAAACATGGCACTTACATCAATATTAATGCTGAGCAATTGTGCAAGCAGGTTGGCTCCCCGTGGAGAAGAAAAACTCTGCAGCTGCGATTCAATAGTGGCGGGGTTAGATTTTGCAGCATACACGTATATACTACCCGTTTTCAATCTCAAAGCGCCCACCAGGTTACTCAACACATTGCCTACAGGGGCGCCAACAATTATATTTCCTGTTCGGTTTCCAGCTGCATTGCGGGCACCCTTTACATCATAACCAAACAAGTTAGCTGCTGCACCTACCAGCACACCAGAAGGCAACAGCTGCGAGCGGATAGAAGTGTTTACCCCCGCACCGTTGCCACTATACACATAGGCCGATCCACCGAGGAAACCCGGAATGCCCAGGTTTAAGCCGCCCGGTGCACCTACTACAACATCCGGGTCACCATCCTGGTCGTAGTCGCCCACACCGTCAACACTAAAGCCAAACAATAAACCGTCCAGGTTCACCAACTGCGGAAAACCAAGCAAGGTAGGCGCCGCCAGTTGTGTAGGGCTGTTGGTGCCGATATTAGAAGAGCGATATACAAATGCTGCACCTGAATTCACATCCAATAATTGTATCCCCTTATAGCCGGGTGCGCCTACGATAATTTCCGCTCGCTGATCTCCGTCCATATCGTCGGTGCCTGCAACAGAAAATCCAAAAAGTGCGTTCACGTTTACATTCACGCCGAGCAGACCCAGCACGCCATTGCTGAAAAATCCGCTACCATTGAGGAATACACTCAATAAGGGAGATGCAGGGCCTGCCTGCAATTGTGCTCCATCAAATAAATATACTTTTCCCGCAGTAACGGTGGCCGTAGAAGGCGAACCGGCTACGCTCGTTGAATACGACTCACCCGGTGCTCCCACAATGATATCATTATTGATCGCCCCTGGCGTTACAGATCCGGTAACATTACCAGAACCGATGCTAAATCCAAACAGCGCATTGGTTACAGGTGTTGTTGCCCTCAATACCCTGCTGGGTGTAGTGGGCAAACCATTGGCTGAACCAAAATAAACAAATACAGCGCCTGCACCCACCACCGTTGCAGGCCCCGCAATTACATCAATGGCGCCGGGAGCGCCCACCGCCACATCATCGAAGCCATCGTTATTTACATCTCCTACACCCTCTACGGTATAACCATATAAAGCGTCTACCTGCAACTGCAGGTTCACCAACAGACCCGGCAAAACGCCATCGGCCGATGTAGTCCAATCAGGCACGTGTGTGAGTGGGTCAACAGTAATAGGATAAACTGCATCAGCATCATCCACCACTATTTTTAAATCGTTTCCTTCCAGTTGCATGGCCGCAGGCAATATCCTGTTGCGGCTATCCCATACTTTAAGATCATCGTAATGTAACACAACTTTAGCAGTAGCCGGATCGGTTAACGATAAGGCATTTGACTTATCGAGCACTGGTACGAGGTCTCCTGAAAACCGGAGATCGAGTACCAGGTTTGATTGTTTCCCCGTTTTTTGATCAACAATAAAATTCTGTCGCAATCCTTCCGGGCTGTTAATATATTCTACCGCATACCCATCGAAATTAAATTTGAGATAATGCTCCTTCGCATCCACCCGGCCTGGGGGTGATGATGTAAGTTGTTCGTTGGCAATCTTTCTTAATTGCAGGGCAGACCCTGCTTTTTTGCCAGCTGTTTTACTTCCGGCAAATGGAATTGTTTTCAGCTGCCTGCCATTGGTAACAAAACTGAGCTGCTGCTTTCGGTTGGCAAATACATAATCACCATCCACAAAATGATAGTGGTACTCCGCTTTTTCCAGGTAAGCCATAGCCCTTGCCTCCCATTGATGATCGGAAGACAACAAGCTCTCTTTGTTTAAAGAAGCCGGCTGTCTGAAAGGGGGATTTAATGAAGAGCTTTGGAATTTGTTTTGTGCAGTGGCTGCCATAGATAGTAGCAGGAACACAATCAATTGGTGTAATTGTCGTTTCATATAAGGGAATTTGATGATAAAGTGGTTAGGCTCTTAATCAGTGAGGATTGGATAAACAAACTTATACCTGTATCGCATTTTTACTATCCCCGAAAAAGTCAAACAGGTCCCCTATCGGGTCATTTTTTTTGTTTTTTATAACATTTTCAGGAGCAGAGATGGAAAATGATTGACAATGTTTTAATTTTAAAGTAATCTCAACCTTAGCTAAAACAATTCGTATTGATCAACTCTACCTGCCATCACGATCCCCTTCTCCATTATTTTTACCGGGTAAGTCAAACGCATGGGTCTCAGCCGCATTCGGAGACCCATAAAGTGAGGCAGGGCATGAGCAAAGGCACTGTAAACTGTATTGCAATTGAAGATGGAATTTGTGCGGGGTCGTACGACATTGAATTCGTGGAAGACCAGTATTTTACTTTCCCGGCAAACAAGGATCATGCAGATAAATCCCTTTTCCGCCTCGTATTTTCACTCGGTGCAAATACCCAGGAACCCGGCCGCAGCCCATTTTGGGTGAATACCAATAAAACGAGTTTTTACTCTATCAATTTTGAGAGAAGGGCGTTTCTCCCTCAAAACAGGCGGTACCGTTCCATTGATCTTATTTTTTCAAAGCAGTGGCTGGAAAATAATTTCAGCACAAGATCTACGAGGATATACAAACTGGTACAACTGCTTTGTAAAAAAAAGGATCCCACCTTGCTGGCAGAACTGCTTGATAAAAAAACCTACCTGTTAGCAGAACAAATAGCAGAAGGGATGCAAAGCAACAATATTTCCTTACTCAGCATTAAAGCATCGGTGTTTACACTAATGAACAATTTTATTCATCGTGCTGTGCAACGATCGCAGCGGAATATAAAGAGAAACCAGTCGCTATATTACGACCAGATAATAGAAATTGAAAAAACACTGGCAAAATATTATACGGATGAACTGCCCTGCATCAGCGTGCTGGCCAGGGAGTTTAATATAAGTGCTTCCACACTGAAAAGGCATTTCAAAAATATTTTCAACAGGAGCATTTATGATTATTATCTCAACCAGAAAATGGCCCTGGGCATGGCCATGCTGGAAGAAAAAAAATCATCGGTATCTGAAGTGGCGTATAAACTCGGTTACCAGAAAGTAAATAGCTTTTCAAAAATTTTTAAAAAACATTTTGGCATATTACCCAGCCAGTTCGAATGATTATTCACCTGCCCTGATAAACTGGTTGCTGATAGCATCGTACAGTAATATCAAATCATTGGATTTTCCACTATCATCAAATATTTTTTCCCAGGTACTCAGTGGCTCCCAGAT
>CBFGLL010000226.1:0-4474 GCA_965649585.1 uncultured Chitinophagaceae bacterium
TGCTGCAGCAGTATTCCAAATTTGTTATGCAATCATTTGCTCTCGTCCCCCATTTCTACCTCCTCATCCGTTTCTGCAATTTTCCTGTAAAATTTTTTCACCAGGGGTATCAGTTCTGCCGTAAACGCTATTCGTTTCTCAGAAATAAACATGGCAGGTACTACTAACTGTTCATCAAGGATCTGCAGCAGCGCCGCATCAAAATAATTTTTTTCTGCAAACTGCTTCAGCAGGCTGTTGCGCTGAACAAGCACTTTGTTGTAGGTCATCAATAGCTGCAGATAGTTGGCATCCAACTGGCAAATGATGCCATCCAATTGCCTGCGGCGGCCTTCGCTTCCACCAGTAATGATCTCGATGTCATCAGGGGCAATCATCACTGCTGGTATCTTACCAATATGCTGCGACAGTTTTTCATACACGATGTCATCCGCTGCAAATTCCTTTTTACCTGCACCCCTGTTGATACAAACCACTTTTAATGGGTTGCCGTTTTTATGGAAATGGGCTTCCAACCGAAAGCCTTCTTTGCCAAAGTTGATGTTCATCTGGTCTGAAGGCGTGAAATAACTTTTGGTAAAACAGCTGTAATAGATGGCATCCAGCAGGTTGGTTTTGCCACGCCCGTTTAACCCGCAAATTCCTACCACACGCTGGTTAAACTGGTATGATACAAATTCATAATTTTTAAAATGGGTGAGCGAAATCCGTTTCAGCTGGAGCATAATGCAAGATAAATGATTGGATCGGTTCAATGTATCGGCTGTGTTCAACAAAACCCTTCCAAACTCCCCTGTTGATCAGCGTTTTAAAGATATAGACGGAAAACCGGTTTTTGCCCGGCAACAAACATCGTTAATCACCTCATTTCCCTATATTTGCAGCCTAAAAATTTAAGCATTGGCCACCAAATTCTCTAAAGAAACCTACCTCTATTGGTACGAATTGATGCTTTTACTGCGCCGTTTCGAAGAAAAGACAGGGCAGTTATACGGAATGCAGAAGATCCGTGGGTTTTGTCACCTCTATATCGGGCAGGAAGCTGTAGCGGCAGGATGTATGACGGCCACAAATCCAGACGATAAATTTATCACAGCTTACCGTGATCATGCGTTGGCAATAGCAAAAGGTATTTCGGCAAAGACCTGTATGGCAGAAATGTATGGCAAAGCTACCGGCTGCAGCAAAGGAAAGGGGGGTAGCATGCACTTTTTTGGAATCAAAGAAAACTTTTTTGGCGGGCACGGAATCGTAGGTGCACAAATTGGTACGGGTGCAGGACTCGCATTTGCAGAGCGCTACAATGGAACTAAAAACGTGGTATTATGTTTTTTTGGAGATGGAGCAGCAAGGCAGGGTATGCTACATGAATCATTTAACATGGCTATGCTCTGGGATTTGCCCGTGGTATTCATTTGCGAAAACAATGGATATGCAATGGGTACCTCAGTAGCACGTACCAGCAAAACACTTGATATTTATAAACTTGCCGATGCTTACGAAATGCCTGCAGACACCGTGGATGGTATGAGTCCTGAAAAAGTGCACGATGCTGTGTTAAGGGCAGTAAACCGTGCCAGGGAAAAAGGCGGACCTACTTTATTGGAGATACGCACTTATCGCTACAAGGGCCATAGCATGAGCGATCCGCAGAAATACCGCACAAAAGAAGAACTGGAAGAATACAAAACAAAAGATCCTATTGAGCATGTATTGAAAGTGCTTACTACGCAGTACAGCGTTTCAGAAGCTGATATTGAGCAGATCAATGAAAGGGTGCGTTTGGAAGTGGAAGAGTCTGTAAAGTTTGCCGAAGAAAGTCCATGGCCTGCTGAAGATGAACTGCTGAAAGATGTGTATGTTCAGCAGGATTATCCTTTTATCGTGGATTAATTTTTTTTCAATAAATAAATCAATTAAAACAAAAAATACAAAACTAAAATGGCAGAGACGAAAGTTGTTGAAACTGTAGAGGTAGATCCTATTGTTACTGAAAAGAGTTCTAAGGGTTTTTTAGACCAATACAGCAAGCCCCTGACTTATGTGATTGGTGCTGTAGTATTATTAGTGGCAGCATGGTATGGTTATAAAAAATTCGTGGTGGAACCCAAACAAGTTGAAGCTAACGAAGCATTGTTTGGTGCTGAAAACCTGTTTGCAAAAATGGCCAGCGCCGGTTTCAATAAAGATTCCATCAACATTGTAATGAATGGCGGTGATTTGGAAGGACAAAAAATTACCGGTGCACTTAAGGTGATCAGTAATTACGGAAGCACACCTGCTGGCGACCGTGCTAAGTATATTGCCGGTGCATCTTACCTGCACCTGAAAGATTACGATAAGGCAATTAAATACCTGGAAGATTTTGATGGCAACGGTGCAGCACAAATTCAAAGTAAAGCTTACATTATGCTGGGCCACGCTTATGCAGAAAAAAAGAAAACATCTGAAGCGCTGAGTGCTTATAAAAAAGCGGCTAGTGTAAATGAAAAAGATGAATATTTTGCTGCGGATGCTTTGTTAATTGCAGCTGCCTATGCAGGTGCCACTGGCAACAGTAAAGAAGCTATTGATCTTTATCAAAAAGTAAAAGAAAAATATCCTTCTAATATCGCTGTGCAAAATGGTGATATCGACAAGAACCTGGCAAGACTGGGCGTTTTAAACTAATCGAATTTATATAGATGGCATTTAGTCAATCCGAAATATTTGATACATCAGGCATCCATTTAAAAAAGGATGCCTGTGTTGTTATTGTAAGCACCGAATGGAACAGGGAAACCGTTGGCGAATTAGAAAGAGGGTGCAAGGAAGTGCTGGAGCAAAATAAGATTTCCTATCACCATATCCTGGTGCCGGGGGCGGTGGAAATTCCTTTTGCCATCCAGCATTACTGGAACAAAACCAATGGTATAAAACCCGACGCATTTATTGCGCTAGGTTGTGTATTGAGAGGGGATACACCGCATTTTGAATACGTATGCCAGTCTGTTACACAAGGCATCACGCAGTTAAACCTTCAATTGCCGGTGCCAACTATTTTTGGTGTGCTCACCGTAAACGATCAAATGCAGGCCGACGAAAGAATTGGTGGAAGGCATGGGCATAAAGGAAAAGAAGCTGCAGCCACCGCCATTAAAATGATCGGTTTTTCACAATCTGTTTAAACGGAATTATCAGTTTTGAAAGTTCAGATATTTATTCCCTGTTTTGTTGATCAGCTGTTTCCGCAAACGGCTTTCAATATGGTGAAAGTGTTGGAAAAAGCGGGCTGTGATGTTGGTTACAACAACAATCAAACCTGCTGCGGGCAACCGGCATTTAATGCAGGTTTTGTGAAGGAGTGTAAGCCCGTTGCTGAAAAATTTTTAAAAGATTTTGAAGGCACTGATTATATCGTAACGCCAAGCGCCAGTTGTGCAGGGTTCGTAAGAAATTATTATCCTACAATTTTTGAAGGTACCAATCGTCAGCATGCTGTAGCGGATACCGGCAGGAGACTATTTGAATTCACGGAATTTCTTACGGAGGTGATCGGTATCAAAAATTTTGGATCCAGCCTTCATGCTAAAGTTACTTACCACGACAGTTGTGCGGCACTGAGAGAATGTAAGATCAAACAAGGCCCAAGGGAATTATTGAGCCATGTAAAAGGATTAGAACTGGTGGAGATGGTGGATAACGAAACCTGTTGCGGCTTTGGCGGCACTTTTTCTGTAAAGTTTGATGATATTTCTGCAGCAATGGCCGATCAAAAAGTGAATAATGCTTTGGCTACAGGGGCTTCGGCCATCGTATCAACCGATATGAGTTGCCTGATGCAGATCGATGGCATTATCAAACACAAAAAACTTGCTTTGCAAACCCTTCATATCGCTGATGTTTTAGCAAGCGGATGGGAACTATAATTTTTCAATACCCTTTATTCACCTGAAAAAATTCTACAATGGCCTATTGGTTGGTAAAATCAGAACCTTTTGTTTATTCTTTTGATCAACTGGTTGCAGACAAACAAACTATGTGGGACGGCGTGCGGAATTATGCAGCCCGCAATAACCTGCGCAATATGAAAAAGGGCGACCTGGTGTTGTTTTATCATAGCAACGAGGGTGTTGCCATTGTAGGCATTGCAAAAGTAGCCCGGGAAGCCTACCAGGATCCCACAACAGATAATGAAGCATGGGTGGCAGTAGACCTTAAGCCTGTAAAAAAATTAAAACAACCCGTGACACTTGAATCCGTAAAAGCAGAGAAAAAACTGGCGGAAATGGACCTGGTGCGGCTGGGCCGGCTGTCGGTTCAAACGGTGAAAGTTGCTGAATGGGACCTGGTGATGAAAATGGCCGGCGAAAAATAATTTTTTTAATACAATCGTAGAGGAGGTTAATCAACTTTCTCTTTTTTTGTTTTCAGGCTTTGCATTTCCTTTAACAGCAGCATAAGGTTACCGGTTTTATGTATTTGGTATCAATAA
>CBFGLL010000227.1:0-4473 GCA_965649585.1 uncultured Chitinophagaceae bacterium
CTTCCCCTCGTATTATAGCCGGGCACATCGAAATATTGTTGATCGGTGATATTACGCCAGTCGGCTGCCAGTTTATAATATTTTGCAAAGCGGTATGCAGCACCCATGTCGATGGTATAGTATTGGGGCATCTCCTGCGGACCAGCATCAAACTCACCCTTAATTCTTGTGCCCACAAAACGAAACCCGGCATTAAAGGAGAAATGTTTTACCGGCTCTACATTTAAAAAACTATTAAAAGTGAAGTTGGGCCTGCGATACAGGTTTTTAACTTTCACATTACCATCATTGCCCTCTCCATCTACATAAGATGCATTGTTGCTCCAGTTCCCGATCTTGCCCAAAGCAATGATACTCTCCACTTCAAAGCCATAGTCATGTTGTTCATCCCTGTTCATATACCAGCTCATCCAGGTATTAGGGTCAGTGTAAAAAATAATCACATCTTTAATATCTCTTTTAAATGCTACCAGGCGAATAGAATTTTTCTTTTGGTTGCTAAAAGCCTGTACACCTACTTCATAGTTTACCGATCTTTCCGGCTGAAGTTCTGCTGAAAGATTTCGGTATTCACTATACAACTGGTATAATGAAGGAACTTTAAAAGCGGACGAAATATTAACGAATACCCTGGTATTCTCATCGATATTGTAAGATGGGTTGAAAGAAAAGGTAGTATTGTTCCCGTATTTGTTGTGATCATTAAAACGGAAACCTGCCTCTATATTAAATCCCTTTTTATTCAGCATGTTTACAGAAGCATAGGCTGCAATAGAATTTGCTTTTGCTGTATCGTTTATATCGGCTTCAAAAGGTAGCGGGCTAAACGGGCTCACTAATAAATAATCCTGTTGCATGGACTGATGTTGGTATTGCGCACCCGCCAGCAAATAAAATTGTTTACCTAAATCGAACTTACCGTACAATTCACTTACATATGTTTTGCCTTTATAAGTTGCATCCTGGAAAGTTGCAAACCCACCCACGTGCGTGCTATCATCAAGCAATGTTCTTTTTGAATTGATAATGGTATTGGTAAGATTTAAAGAATAACGATTGGCTTTATAATCCAACACAACACTATTTAAAAAGTTGGTATTGGTACCAGTATAATCTTTATCATCGGTAAAAGCACCGGCATCCAGGTCATTATCATAGGTAGAATAGTTTGCCAAATAACGAGCGGCTAATGTTGGCGTAAACTGGTACCCAACATTAGCTTGCAGGTTGTTTCGTAAAAACCCATCCTTATCAAAGTTATTGATGCCCGTGCTGTCATAAGCGCTGGAAAACCCGCCAGACCTAGTGTATCCGTATTGCAGGTTGTAATTAAATTTTTGAATTTTGCCTGACACACCTGCTGCGGCATGAAGCGTATTATAACTTCCATAACTCACCAAAGCATTAGGACTAAGTTTTGAATTGCCTCCTTTTTTTGTGATGATATTGATCACGCCTGCCACTGCATTGCTGCCCCAAAGCGTACTCTGTGCACCTTTTAAAATTTCTATTTTTTCAATTTGAGAAGTTTGAAGACTATTGAGATCGAAATAGTTGCTGATATTAGATGGATCTGCAACCGGAACTCCATCAATCAATATTAATGTGTTGGCTGGTGCAGCACCCCTGATGTGGTAATCCTGGTTGCTTCCCGGCACATTGGATGCCCCACCGACAAAAATGCCGGCCTGGTAGTTTAAAATTTCCGGGATGGTTTTACTAATGTTAGCCTCCAGCATTTCCCTGGTAATAACGGAAACAACTTTTCCCGTAGAGGATTGTTTGATGGCTGTTTTTGTAGCAGTAACCACCACTTCATCAATGGCGCTGTACTCCTGTTGTGCATAAAGCGAACTGCTGAAACAAACAGCAGCCGCAACAAAAATTTTCTTTTTCATTTTTTGAAAAATTTTTTAGTGGCTGCTTCCGGAAACAATAAAGAATGAAATATAAAGACCCATCGGTTTTTACATTCCGGCCTTTCACCCGAAAGCGTTGAATGATTTTTATTGAACCAGGCAGGTCTTCTGGCTTCGAGCGGGTTTCAATGCCTTCCCGTTTGCCTTCGCAAACAGTGGCGTAGATTTGAAACTTTCGCAGGCACATCCATGGATGATTTGCGGAGACTCTTTACAGCTACGGGGATAGCGCCGGAATTACACCGGCTTCCCTTTTAATCCCAATCCCGATTGCTATCGGGACGGGAACCAAATTCGCTGCAAATGTAGGCATTGAGAATAAAAAATATGCTTTATCTTTTGCGCATGTCAACATCAGCACAAAAAATTAATTTGTTTTCTCTCACCATGATTGCCATCGGCTTTGTAATTGGTATGGGGATTTTCAGGGCCGCTGCCACCAGTGCAAAAGATGCACTTACTCCTGGCGTGTATTTCACAGCATGGATCGTAGGAGGATTGGTGGCGCTTTGCGGTGCGCTTACCTATGCAGAAATCGGCAGCCGCTTTCCCGCAACCGGTGGATACTACAAGGTTTTTGCAAAAGCTTATCACCCCAGTATTGCATTTGCTATCAACTGCCTTATACTCGTGAGTAATGCCGCCAGTGTGAGTGGTGTGGTGTTAATTGGTACAGGTTACCTGTCAAAATTATTTGGTGATAGCTGGACGGACGTTGACAAAGCATTGGCGGGATGCGTAGCATTAGCATTGTTTTATGTCATTAACCGGCGGGGATTGGTGTTGAGTTCAAGAGCGCAGAATATTTTAATGATCATTAAAATAACGATGGTGTTATTATTAATTGCCGCCTTGTTTTTCCCCGACAAATATGCTACAGGCAGTGATGTATTTCAACCTACGGGCGGCACCAACCATTGGACAGATTGGGCCAAAAGCTTAGGGCTAAGCCTGGTGGCAGTGTCATTCACTTATGGCGGTTACCAGCAATCAATCAATTTCGGGCCTGAAGTTAAAAATCCATCTAAAAACTTACCGAAAGGAATCATCACCGGCATACTGGTAGTGGTACTGCTCTATTTGCTGGTAAACGTAAGTTATTATACCATCATTGGGTTCGATCGCATGAAAGGCGAAAGAGAAATTGCCTACGTGGTGATAGATAAAATATTCGGTAGTGAGGGCGCCAAAATATTTTCTGTATTCCTTTTTCTCGGTGTGCTTGCTTATGTAAATGGTGCTTTACTTTCTAATCCCAGGGTAATGTTTGCCATGGGCGAAGACAAAAGCCTGCCCGGTATTTTTGCAAAAAAGAATGAACAAACAAATGTGTTTTCTTTTTCACTAACCGTTTTCACCGTGCTTTGCATGACGATCCTGTTTTTTTCGCAGCAGTTTGATAAGATACTTACCTTTTCCATTTTCCTGGATTGTTTTGGAATGATATTAAGCGCTGCCACCATTTTCTGGTTCCGGAAAAAAACAAAACACCTGGACAACACCGGTATTTACAAAATGAAACTATTTCCTTTGATGCCCGTGATATTTATTGCGGCCTATTTATTTGTGGGAGCAAGTATCATTATTGCAGACCCTGCTGCGGCAGCGCTGGGAGTGGCATTACTGGCAGGTTTTATCATTCTTTACCTGGTACTCCACAAGGGTAAAACCAAACATAAGCATATAGAATAATAACCATTCCAATGTTTATTTCATACAAAAAACCCGGCTGATAGCCGGGCTTTTTGTATAATTCTTGATCGATTAATAATCGAAAAATGAGCTTAATCCCACTGAAGGATAAGCTCCACGGGTATAAAAAGTATAATTCCTACCTGGAACAATAGTAACGCCAGCAGCCGAAGTAACCAGCGTATTGGTGCCCGCAAGCTTCACTTTAATATTGTAAGAAGAAACTGCAACAGCAGGGTTTGTGCTGGCAGCTTTATTACCAGCCAACAACTTGTGCGGCGACAATGCAGCAACATTTGGTGTGCCGGAACTTAAAGCAGCAAGTGCGCTATATAACATCACACTATCTTTTTCAACGGTTCCTTCTCTTCTTACCATTACAATATCAAATGCAGGAGCATTGTTGGAGATATTCAGGAAACGCACTTTAGCATTTCCGTTCAGGTCTGGAACGTTATCGGTATTTAATAAAACTCCTTTTAAAGCTCCACCTGTAAGAGGACCGTACTGGAAGAAAGAATAGGCTTTACCATCTTCAATGGTGATATCACTTGTGTAATAAACGATGGGCGGCAGTACAGAAGATGTGTCTTTTGTTTGCAATGTGTGCGTACCCGCTGCGAAGCCGGCGTATGTGCCAAGCATTGTAGCGTTAACGGCGATAGCCGCTGAGTTTACTTTTTTATCATCCACAAATACGTTGATCAGCTTGGAACTGTTATTCACGTTGGTGAATGAAACATATCCAAGGTCAGTATCTGGTGTTGTTGTGGGACCGTCTAATTTTTTGCAGCCGGAGATGAGGAAAGCTGCTGCACCCAGGCCGAATATGATCGATTTCATGTTCATTTTCTTTGAATTT
>CBFGLL010000228.1:0-4462 GCA_965649585.1 uncultured Chitinophagaceae bacterium
CGCATGCTCACCAGGTAGATCATTGTTTTTTTACAAAATCCACTATTGACCTGGGTGCATTGGCGCTGGCATTTCCCCCGGCACTTACCAATGCTTTCAATGCTGCGTAATCTGCTGGCAGCTGTGCCTGCTTGGCAGGGTCTTCCAACAGTTTTTTTAATTCGGTCACCAGGTTTTTTTCCGTAAGCTCATCCTGTATCAGTTCTTTCACCACTTCTTTATCCATAATGAGGTTTACCAGGCAGATGTATTTGATCTTTACCAGGCGTTTTGCAATTTCATACGAAATTTTGCTGCCTTTATAACAGATCACTTCCGGTACTTCAAACAATGCTGTTTCCAATGTGGCCGTGCCGCTGGTAACAATGGCTGCTTCTGCACTGCTTAGCAATTCATAGGTTTGGTTGGCTACATAACCCACGTTTTTATAAGGTTTCAGCAACTCATCATAAAATTCATCCGGCAGGCCGGGAGCTTTAGCCACCATAAAATACCTGCCGGGGAAATGGCGGGCAACTTTTAGCATGATGGGGAGCTTGGTTAGTATTTCCTGTTTCCTGCTGCCCGGCAACAATGCAATTATTTTTTTGTCGCCTGTATCCCGGAGCTTTTTACCTTCTGCTTTAAACCTTTCCACCACTTCCACTAGTGGATGACCTACATATTCCACTTCGTAATTCCATTTTTTGTAAAACGCTTTTTCAAATGGAAGTATCACCAGCATTTTGTCAACATTTTTTTTAATGCCATGCACCCTGTTTTCTTTCCATGCCCATATTTGGGGGGAGATATAATACAGCACTTTAACTCCCTGTGCTTTTGCCCATTCGGCTATGCGCAGGTTAAAGCCCGGGTAATCTATTAATATCAGTGCATCGGGCTGATAAGCGGTAATATCTTTTTTGCAGAAGGAAAGATTTTTAAAAATGGTGCGGATATTTTTGATCACTTCTACAAAACCCATAAAAGCCAGCTCACGGTAATGCTTTACAAGGCTGGCACCCGCAGCTTCCATTTTATCGCCGCCCCAGCAACGGAATTCTGCCGACCCATCCAGTTGTTTTATTTCTTTAATAAGATTACTGCCATGCAGGTCACCGCTTGCTTCTCCTGCTATTATATAATACTTCATCTGTCGCTGTTGTGTTGCTGCTTTTTTGATTTTGTCACCGTTTCTAAATCCTTAAATCGTAGGTCCATCAACAAATATTTTTTATTATCCGGTAAATAAAAATGCCACCATTCGGTATCCAGCACTTTAAAACCGTTTTTCTCCATGAGGCCTATCAGCAAATTCCTGTTACTGATCACTGAATCCGGCAGTGCTTTAAATGCAGCATGGGCCGTGTCAGAAAAATTGTCGTAGCCCGTGCCCATATCTTTCTCCATGCCGGTTTGCAGGTCGATCAGTGTAAGGTCAACCGCAATGCCACGGTTGTGCCCGCTGCCAAATTTCGGATCTGCCGCATACCGGTTGTCCTGCACCTGCTCCCACATTTTTTCTGTTACGGAGTATGGCCGGTACGCATCCCAGATTTTTAAACCAAGGCCTGCCCTTGTAAGTTCTTCCTGCACTTTTTGTAATGCAAATGCTGCAGGCGCACGAAGGTAACTTGTTTTTAATGGTTGCTTGTAAAGCGGCCTGCCCATAAAATTATTGCTGCTGCTATAACGCATATCGAATACAAGGCCGGGAACCGTTTCTTTTAAATTAACCATTCGCATATTACTGTCAGCAGCTACGGTTTGTAAATATTGTTGTCTTTTTTCGATCACTGCCAGGCCATGTTGATTGGTTTTTATTGTCTGCGCATGGGCAGGCAAGGCGATACAAATAATTAACCAACTGAAAATAGTTGGTATGTAAAGGTTCTGTATCTTGGAGTAAGATTTTTTGCAAATACCCATGCTAAAAATTTACCCAAATGTATCAAATAAACGCAGCTATGAAATTCCACCGTTCTTTCCAATTCCTTTTTATCCTGTTAATGTTATTTGTTTCGGCCTGTTCAAAAAAAAATAAAAAAGAAACAGTAAGCAGTCCCGAAGAGATGAATGAAGCAGCACAGGTAAGCATCGAGTCTTTGCTGGATGATGTAAACAGTAAAGGAGTAATTGACGACAGTACAAAACTGTTATTTTCCCCTGTTGTAAAAGATTTTTATGCCACCAACGATTACCAGCGGGTATGGAGCAAAGAAGAAGATTGGCATCCCATTGCCCATCAATTGCGGCAATATTTAGACAGCTGCGAGCGGGACGGGCTTTTTAAAGAAAGCTACCAATCCGACAAAATTCAGCAGCTCACCCTTTTGCTGAAAGATTCTGCTGCCAGGCAGGTTTCTTATAACTGGGCTGTGGCCGACCTGCTGCTGACAGATGCTTTTTTTCATATAATGCAGGACCTGAAGCAGGGGCGTTTACAAGCCGACAGCCTTGGCTGGAAATACAACAAAGAAAAACGGCGGAAATTTTTTGCTAAAACCCTGCAGGAGGTGCAGGCAGGAGCGTCAATAAACCAGGTTTTTCAACAACTGCAGCCAGCCGCCGAAGCTTACCAGCAGTTGAAGAGAGAAATCCCTTCGTTTGTTGATAGCATGGATCAAAACAACTATACCTACCTCGTGTACCCATGGAAAGATTCCCTTGCTTTTCAAAAAAGGTTATTAAAAAGATTGGCAGAAAGCGGTATCAATCCCACCAGCAATACCATCGACTCTATGGTGATGGCCGATGTTATCAGCCGCTACCAGCGTACCCGTAAAATAAAAGAAACAGGGAAAATCTCTGCTGCGCTGGTAAAACAACTGAACAATACCGATAAGGAAAAACTGAAAAGGATCGCTATCACACTTGACAGGTATAGGAACCTGCCCGATACAATGCCCGTTAAATACGTGTGGGTAAACATTCCGGCTTACATGATGAAAGTGTGGGAAAACGACAGCCTTGTAATGGAGTCGAAAGTAATTGTGGGTAAACCCGGTACTCCCACACCCGTGCTCAGCAGCGAAATCTCTGACATCGTGGTGTTTCCCACCTGGACCATACCCACCAGCATTATTCTCAAGGATATACTGCCTGCCCTAAAACGAAACCCCGGGTACCTGGCAAAAAAGGGATATGGGTTGTACACTTACAAGGGCGAGCCGGTAAATCCTTATTCGGTTGACTGGTCAAAGTATACCAAGGGCATTCCCTACCTGGTGCGGCAGGGCAGTGGGGATGATAATGCGCTCGGGGTTATTAAATTCAACTTTAAAAACCCCTATGCTGTATACCTGCACGACACTAACCAGCGTTATCTTTTTAAGAATAAGGAGCGTAGCCTGAGCCATGGATGTGTGAGGGTGCAGGACTGGGAAAAGCTGGCATTTTACCTGCTGAGGAACGACAGCTTGTACTCACAAGTTCCTGATTCTATGAAGATTAGTACAGATTCTATCGGCACATGGATAAGCCGTAAAGAGCGGCACGTGGTGGGAATTAGGAAAAAATTACCAGTATTTATACGTTATTTTGCAGTTGAAAAAGTGAATGGAGTTATTAAGTTTTATGACGATATTTACGGAGATGATAAACGGTTGAGAGAAAGGTATTTTGCTCAAAACTGATTGTTCACGTTAAATCCCTTCATGACGAAAGACCACAACTTTGGTAAAGTTGGCCCGCTAGCCATACTATTAATCTTTTTTGCCTGCAGTCCCCAATTGCTGGGACAAGCATCGGTGAACGCACCTGTAGAAGCCATCACCACACCTAAAACGGCGACTACGCCTAAAACACCTAAAGCATCTAAAACATCTGAAAAAACCAGCAAAACATTGTACGGCCAGGCAAGCTACTATGCTGCCAAATTCGAGGGCCGAAAAACTGCCAACGGCGAAATATTTTACCATAATAAAATGACGGCCGCCTGCAACATACTACCGCTTGGCACCTGGATAAAGATCACCAACCTTAAAAATGGTAAATCGATCGTGGTAAAAACCAATGACAGGCTCCATAAAAAAACAAGGCGGCTGGTGGATCTCACAAAAACCGCTGCTCATAAACTGGGCTTTGTAAAAGCCGGGCTCACACGGGTAAAAGTAGAAGTATTAAAAGGAAAACCTTAGAAAACACCTGCATTTGCTAAGGAAAACATTATCAACAGGAATCTGATTAATTTATTTCCGCAATTAAGCCTAACCTGCTATTTTTGTCGGGTTGACTCAAAACAACTTTTATGAAGAAAATTATCTGTCTTTTCATGGCCGGCCTTACCGGCTTTTCTGCCATGGCTCAAAATGACTATATCAAAGCGCCCACTTTCGGGTTTCATTTTGCATTAAACGATTTTAAAACTGCAGCAGAATTACGAACTGTTGGGCTTCCCAATGTGCTGAAAAATAACCAATGGACGCAAACCAAAAGAATGGTGAGCAGCCTTGGCGTGAGTTATATGCAGGGCCTTACCAAT
>CBFGLL010000229.1:0-4422 GCA_965649585.1 uncultured Chitinophagaceae bacterium
AGGATACTGGAAACAATTTTTAAAAAAAGCGAAAAATTATTTCCCGTCACGGGGGAACTGCCGTCTTTGGATTTAATATAAAAAAGCGGGCTGCCGTCAACAGAGGTTACACTACCCTGTTTGGCCTTGCCGGGGAAAAGATCGTAGTAATTGCCAATTCTTTTGTCTGCTACAAACACATTCTGCAGGTACGAGGTGGGGATGTAGTAATTCCATTTAATAGGAATGAGGGCCATCATAATAGTGCCGAACTTCTCCGTTTTATTCCATACATAATAACCGTTTGCCAACTCGGCAAATCCCGCCTTCCCGGCTACAGCCACCATTTGAGGATCAGGCAAAATCTTTTGCGAACTCCAAAACCGAAGTTGCAGTGTATCGTTTGCCGCTTCCTGATAAATAAAAAAACTGTAAGGTTTGTCTAATAGGGTAGCTGCTTCCTGTTCTGTCACATTTCCTTTTACCAGGTTTGTGATGAGTACCGAATCGTTAGATAACCTGGCAAAATCTTTTTCATGATTATGTACATAGTCGGTTAGCTTCCGTTCAACATTTCTCTGGTTAGAATTAGCACTCCAGTAATTATCAATAATAAAGGAAAGCGTAATGAACCAGGCGGCCAGCACCAGCAGGTAAAGTTGACTACTTACAATAGAAGGTAATTTTATCTTGGCTGGCACCAGCAGGGATTTATTGATGAATTTGTTTCATGCTATTCCAAAGCGCATCCATTTCTTCGAGGCTCATATCATGCAGTTGTTTATGTTGTGCAATTGCAGCGGCTTCCATACCATTAAACCTTGCCATGAATTTTTTATTCGTACGCTCCAGGGCATTTTCTGCATCCACCTGCAAAAACCTTGCAAAATTTACCATGGAAAAAAGCAGGTCTCCCATTTCAGCTTCTATCTTACTTTGATCCTTACTCTCCACTGCTTCCTGCAGTTCGTTCATTTCCTCTTTCACTTTATCCCACACCTGCTCCTTGTTTTCCCACTCAAAACCCACCGTTTTCGATTTTTCCTGAAGTCGGATGGCTTTCACCAATGCCGGTAAACCCTTTGGCACGCCGCCCAGTATTGATTTTTTTCCTTCTTTTAATTTTATTTTTTCCCAGTTTTGTTTTACTTCTTCTTCACCGGATACTTTAACATCGCCGTAAATATGTGGATGCCTGGAGATCAGCTTTTCACACACGCCTTCAATCACCTGATCTAATGTAAACTCGTTTTTTTCAGCACCTATTTTTGCATAAAAAACTATATGCAGCAACAGGTCTCCCAGTTCTTCCTTAATGCCCTGCCAGTTTTTTTCGGTGATGGCATCCGTTAATTCATAGGTTTCTTCAATAGTTAAATGGCGAAGCGTCTCAATGGTTTGTTTGCGATCCCAGGGGCATTTTTCCCTTAGTTCGTCCATTATCTGTACAAGTCGTAAAAACTGCTCTGATGTTGACATCTATTAAATTTTTAAGAAAGAAAAAATTAAAAAGGCGAGGAATAAAAAAAGAAAAATGATCAAACGCCAGGTTAGTACCAGTAGAAATTTGAAAATCGTTTTTGCCCGCCGTTGCTGGTAAAAATAACGCATCGCTTTGTATTCGTAATAAAACAAAATAATGAAAAACAAGGTGACCAGGAGCCCCTCGGCGGGCAGATCCACTTTTTGGTTTAGCCAGCTGAAAGCCATAAGTACCAGCAACGCAATAAAATAAAAAATATAAACATGCACAGCAAAGATGCCATGTGCTACGAAGTACATGTCTTTACGCTTAAAATAAATCAGCCACAGAAAAAATGCAAACAAAGGCAGCGACAGGAATAATATTTGCGGAAAATTATGCGCAAATATATTGAGTGTAGCAGATAAAGCTTTTTTGTTATCTCCTTTGTATTTCTCCTTTATTTTGATGCCCTGGTAATTGATGCGGTCCATGATCCAGTTCGGGTTAATAGCACCAACCGCCTTTAGTGAATCATACTCCTTTTTATCCCGGTAGTTATCACCGATAATAGCAATATCGCTGGTATCGGCAAAAACCTTGTACTCCTCCCTTGTCATGGGAATACCCTTATTGATATTGGCAGTAAATGCAGAAAAGCTACTATCGTCCATTTTCAACACTTGCTCTGTTGTAAAACCATCTGTTGATGTTTCCATAGATTTTTCAACATCAAACACACTGAAAAAAATAAGAAAAAATGTGAAGGAGGTGAAAATATACATGCGCACGGGGTTGAGATAACTTGCCCTTCTGCCTCTCTTATATTCACCCGACAGGAATCCCGGCTTTGTGATCAACAGCTTTAGCGTGCTGAAAAATTTCCCGTCAAAATGCGTGATATCATTAAAGAAATGGGTTATCAAATGCCAGAGGGATTCCCCGGGCTCCAGGTTTTCCTGCCCACAGATATGGCAATAGCGTCCATATATCCTGGCGTTACAATTCAGGCAGTTTTTCGCTTCCCGTTCAGGCAAATGACTCACAGCAGATAATTTTGTTAAAAATAATGAAGTTTTGGAATCCCTTGGCAAGCCATCTGTGCGGAGAACGTTAACTTCGCTGCATAATTCAAGCATACAATGAATAAATCCGTCTTCGGAACTATCCTCGCTATTTTTATTTTCTCTGCTGCAAGTGCTCAATACTATTATAAAGATATTGTTAGCAGCAGCCAACTACAAACGGATATGAATGCGTACAGGAATAATAAAGTGCGTACCATTAACATCAAAAGTTTTGAAGGGGATGGCGAAGAGAGTGAAGGTTTTTTTGCACAGAAAAAAATCAATAAAGATTATACCCGCACCGAATTATTTACAAGGTCAGTTATTTCTTCGCCATCACTGCTCGTGTCTGATTTCAACAGTAAGGGGCAGATATTAAGAACACACGACAGCTCCACTATATCGGTAACCGAAAATCGTTACAACTACAACAGCAGCGGCGACCTGCAATCTGTATCATCGAGCATCCGGAGCAGGGATGATGACTTTACCACCGAAATTCTGGAAGAACATATTTACAGCTATGATGCTAATGGTAAGTTAGCTAAAATGCAAAGGGTAAAAAACAAAAGAGACACCGTGGTTATTCTCTTTGCGCTGGACGAGCATGGCAATGTAGCAATTGAAAAAGATACCCGCACCGGGTCGAAATATTATTATTACTACGACAGTAAGAATCGCATCACCGATATTGTGCAGGAAAACGATCTTAAGCTTCGCCCTGTTCCCGATTACCTGTTTGAATACAATAACAGCCAGGGTTTATTGAGCCAGATGATTTCTACAGAAGAGGGTGGCAATAACTATTACGTATGGAAGTATATGTATGAAAATGGCCTGAGAACTGCAGAAAAATGTTTTACCAAGGAAAGAAAATTAATGGGCCGTATTGAATATGAATACAAGTAAACTTTTGGTTAGTACGTACCTGGTAAGTGTTGCAGGCTTCCTCATTGGAACCTGGGCTAAATTAACGCACCAGCCAAACGCCGATACCTTATTATTAACCTGGATGATACCAACTATCATCTTCGTGGCGATGGCCGTCATGGAAATTTTTCGATCTGAAAAAATTCAGTTAAGTGAAAAAGTCATGTGGGTGGTGGGATTTATTTTCGTGAATTTTGTTACTGGCTTACTGTATTTGTTAATCGGAAGAAAGCGGGTAATTGGAACAGCAGAAGATTCCCGAAAAATTATTTAAGCCAGGCCCAACTCCTTTCCTTTTTCATACATGAATGCCAGGGCCGCATCATAATCATTTGCTATCTCTCCATCTAATATTGCATTACGGATCGCATCTTTAATAATACCCACCGGTTTTGAAGGAGGCAAATTAAACGCCTGCATTATTACCTCACCTGTAATAGGTGGCTGCCAGTTGCGAATATGATCCTTGGCCTCCACTTCGGCGCAACGCTGCTGCACCATTTCAAAATTTTCTAAAAAGCGTTTTACCTTTTGTTTATTCTTGGAAGTGATATCAGCTTTACACAAAATCATGAGGCTTTCAAAATCATCTCCGGCATCAAATAATAAACGGCGGATTGCAGAGTCGGTAATGTTTTCTTTGGTGAGGCTGATCGGGCGCAAATGCAACTCTACCATCTTTTTTACAAACAGCATCTTTTCATTTTGCGGCAGTTTTAACTGGGCAAAAATTTTAGGAACCATCCTTCCCCCTACTACCTCGTGCCCATGAAAGGTCCACCCATGGCCCTCTTCAAAACGTTTGGTGGCCGGTTTCGCAATATCATGTAATACGGCGGCCCAGCGTAGCCATAGATCGTCTGTATTTTCGCAAATATTATCAACCACCTGCAGGGTATGATAAAAATTATCCTTATGCCCTTTGCCGTCGATGTATTCTGCTCCCGCCAATGCTACCATTTGTGGAAAGATCAATTGCAGCAA
>CBFGLL010000230.1:0-4383 GCA_965649585.1 uncultured Chitinophagaceae bacterium
TTAAAGTGATGGACATGACCGCATTTACCCTCTGCATGGAAAATGATCTCCCCATTGTTGTATTCGACATGAATAAACCAGGCAACCTGATGGATGTGGTGGCAGGGAAGAAAGTGGGGACGCTGGTGAGTTGAGTTCTTAGTTCTTAGTTCTTAGTCGGGAGTCGGGAGTCGGGAGTCGGGAGTCAATAGTCATTAGTCATTCGGGATCCAGTTTCTATTATCCAGTCGTAGTTTTTTAAGGCGACGCAGGAGTTTTAGAAAAACAAGATCCCGATGAACAAAGTGAAATCGGGATATCCAGCACCCAGTCGTAGTTTTTCAAAACGACGCAGGAGTTTTAGAAAAACAAAATCCCGATGAACAAAGGGAAATCGGGATATCCAGCACCCAGTCGTAGTTTTTCAAAGCGACGCAGGAGCTTTAGAAAAACAAGATCCCGATGAACAGAGTGAAATCGGGATATCCAGTATCCAGTATCTAGTATCTAGTATCCAGTATCCCCTCCTCTTCAAATTTTTTCCTACCTTCCCGTTACAATGCTTACAGAACGCCAGGTAGAAATTTTACGCTCCGAAAATGAGTTGCTGCAGATCCAGCTGGATGATGTGAACATGATGATAAAAGTGCGGGAGGAAGAACTTGACCTGCTGCGCAAAAGAGCACAGGAAGCCGCAGAAATGCAAAGCCGTATTGATGCCAACCTGCTGGAGTTTGAACAAATGCAAAATACCATCGGTTTCAACCAGCAACAGAATGAAGGCAAAAATGACCGGCTGGCAGAAATGGAAGAAGAGCTCTACCAATCCATCAAAGACCAACTGAAAGCATACGAAAAATTAAAAGACTTCAACAGCCTGCAGGCTAACCTGCTGGACACCACACAGGAGCTGGAAGAAGCTTCAGCCGTTTACAAAAAAATGCAGCAGATGAAAACAAAACTGGCTGCCACTCAAAGCGAACTGGAAATTTGCCTCTTAGAAATTGAAAGCCTCAAAGAAGACCTGAAAGAAGCGAGGGCCCTCAACGAAATGTTACTCCAGAAAAAGTAGAATCCACATTATTGTATAACAATATTTGCAGATTTGTTTTGTGTAGTTTATTTTGAACACAAAACTAACTATTATGAATATTGTACAAAGAGCTAAGAACATCATCGTTCAACCTAAAAAAGAATGGGAAGTAATTGACACCGAAACAGCCACGGTATCGTCGCTGCTTACTTCCTATGTATTACCACTTACCATCATTGGCGCTATTGCAACGTTTATTGGTTACGGCTTTGTTGGCGTTAACATGTTTGGTTTCGAGATATCGGGCACCCGCTGGGGACTGTTTTACGCCCTCAACAAACTCATCGTAGGTATCATAGCTTATTATGTGTCGGTGTACGTGGTAGACATGCTTGCCAACTCATTTGCTTCAGAAAAAAATATCAACAAATCTGCCCAGCTGGTAGCATATGGCACCACACCAGCCATGATCGGCACATTTTTTTACATCTTTCCAATGATTGCTATCATCGGTATTTTGTTTTCGCTATACAGCATTTATGTTTGGTACCTGGGCCTGGGGCCCATCAAAAAAACTCCTGAAGATAAAAAGGTGGTTTATATCATCGTTTCTATCCTGGTATATATTGTTGCCATGTTCCTGGTGGGTATGGTGATCAATGCTATTTTACAATCTGTTTTAGGATTGGATATGATGGCAGGAATGCGTTCTCTTAAATTGTCCTGATTATTTATATAAATTCACAACGCCTGCTACGATAATTTTGTAGCAGGTTTTTTTATTTACATGAGTACTCAGCAGCCAAAACAAATGCCATCCGGCTGGCTTTATTTATTTTTGCATTTCAATCTTCTGTCATGAATCCATCCATCGCCGATATCAGGAAAGAATACCAACGACATAGCTTACAGGAAAACGATGTGGCCGGCGATCCGGTTGCTCAGTTTCAAATATGGTGGGATGAAATAATTGCCAGCGAAGCGGAGGAGCCAAATGCCATGACACTCGCCACGGCAAATGCACAAGGCCATCCCTCTGCAAGGATCGTGTTGTTGAAAGGCTTTGACGAAAACGGGTTTGTGTTTTTCAGCAATTACCACAGCAGCAAGGGCATGCAGATAGAAGCAAACCCTTTTGCCGCACTCGTATTTTTCTGGAAAGAACTGGAGCGCCAGGTAAGGATAGAAGGTGCCATCGCAAAAATAAGCGAAGCAGAAAGTGATGCATACTTTAACAGCCGGCCACGAGAGAGCAGGATAGGCGCATGGGCTTCTGCGCAAAGTAATGTGATCACGTCGAGAGAAGTGCTGGAAGAAAATATTGCAGCACTGGAAAAAAAATATCCCGGTGAGCATATTCCCCGCCCTCCACATTGGGGTGGCTACCGCCTGTTGCCACGCCTTGTTGAATTCTGGCAGGGACGTGCCAGCCGCCTGCACGATCGTATCCGTTACAGCCGTGGCGAAGAAAACAACTGGATGATTGAAAGATTATCCCCCTGACGGTTTTAGTGAGATCACACCACGAAAACTGATGGGTGAACGGTTATTAAAGATCACATCAAGGTTGGCAGCTCCGTTATCAAATATTTCGAAACTCATAGATTGGATCTGCTGGCCTGCAGGTTTAAAAACCATCCTCCAGCTATCCTGCTTTGCCCGTTGCTTTTCGAGCGCAAAATCTTTTGAAATAAAGTCGAGCGGACCATCGCTGTTATACACATCTGCACCACCATAAGATTTCCCGAAATAAGGCAGGTACACATTTAATTCATTGGGCGTATACCGCACCGTGTACACGCCATTGGGTTGCCTTGCCCTGCCCGACTGTGGCATTACATAAGTGGCTGTAAACAACCAGCCGCTATCAATGGCCTGCGCAATGGCAGCAGCATCTGCTGTTGCTACTGCTTTCGGCGGGCTGCAGGAAATAGCAGCCAGTAGCAAAAAAAACATCCCAACTAACAACACTATTTTTTTCATAAAATCCATTTAAATAACCTCATCAACAAACACGCCATTACTACGCAAAACACCGGTAGCATTAACATTAATTTACCATGCCTGCGTATATCTTTTTAGTTGTTTTTACATCTTATTTATGAGCGCACAAAATGCTCCCACAAAATGAAACAATTTAACAGCAACCAGGAAATCTTGCTCAACACAGGCAGCAGCTTTTTCAAAAAAGAGTATGCTGTAAAAGAGCAGCAGAAAGAACAAAAAAAATTAAACCAAAAGGAGCAGGTAGCCGATATGGTATGGAGCGGCTTGTTACCATCATTGCTTCCTGAAATTGCAGAACATGATGCTTCGAACCAGCCACTACATATCTGGGAGATCAATACCACGCAGAATATGGTGGATGTAAGGCTCGGTGAAAAAGATGAAAACCTTAATGACGAGTTTTCGATCAACCCTTACGTGATGCTTTCTTTAAAAGACTACAACTAATTTTTTCATATCAGTTGTTTTTTGGTGAATAATGTCGGATAGTGAAAAAAAGAGGAGGCTTTTTAGCCTCCTTCTTTTTATTTTACTCTTTTTTAAATTGGTATTATTGAATTAAGTCAATGGTCATTGGTCATTTGTGCTCCACTTAATTCCTTGCTTTTGGAAGTTCTTTCCTTGGCAACATTTCATCCCTGTTAGCAGTGTTGTAAACGAAGTAGGCCACTACGGTAGCTATCTGTTTCAGGTCATCTGCCTGCAGGTGATCGTAACTATCCATATTGGTATGATGCGTCCTGGTATCATATTCAATTTCATCCTGTATAAATTGAAAGCCGGGTATGCCTACTGCATCAAAAGCGAGGTGATCGGTACCGCCGGTATTACTGCTGGTAACGGTATTGGCGCCCATTTCATGAAAAGGTTGTAACCATTCTGCAAAAATGTCCCGCACTTCTTCATTACCCTGCAGGTAAATTCCCCTCACTTTACCGGTACCATTATCAATATTATAATAAGCAGAAACTTTTTCATGGCCGGGTTTTAGCTGCATAGTGGCCGGGTCTGCAAAATGATTTTTTACATAATTCCTGCTGCCGTGCAAGCCCTGTTCTTCACCGCCCCATAAGGCAATACGAATGGTGCGCCTTGGTTTTAAACCGCTTTGCTGAATGATGCGTACCGCTTCCATCATCACTGCACAACCGGCAGCATTGTCTGTAGCGCCGGTGCTTCCCTGCCAGCTATCGAGGTGGCCACCGAGCATTACTATTTCATCTTTTAACTTAGGATCTGTTCCTTTTATTTCTGCCACTACATTATAACCCTTTATGTCTTTGTCGAAAAAGGGTGTCTGTGTTTCTATATCCAGCTTTACGTGAACACCTGCTTCTGCAGGTCTTTGCAGGCTCATGTAGTCT
>CBFGLL010000231.1:0-4318 GCA_965649585.1 uncultured Chitinophagaceae bacterium
TGGATCGTATATCGAGCAGCAACCATTTTCCATCTGCACTCCAGCCTGCCGGGCTGATCACCACTGTGCGGACGGCATTTTTTTTCAATGCTGCATTTTTTTGTTCGGGATAATCATTTAAATAATCCGGCAGGTCTTTAATGCCGGGCAGGCTGTCGGGCAGTATGCTGTACACAGTATCGTTTAGCCTGTCGTACACAAAAAATTCGTAGCTGCCTGTAATTTCTCCCACTTTTGTTCTTGTGGGAATGTCGGTGGTAAAACCCGACTCGGTAACGTAATCGGGAACAATGGTGCCTTTGTTGCCAGAGGCCGATTTGTAAAGGCGATAACTTACCATCCTGCCATCGGGGCTCACCTGCAGCGATTGCAGGTTTTTATCGCCGATGCCAATGCTGCGCATTTCTTTTTCTTTAGGCAGGTTTTTTTGATAAGCTTCACGTGCCTCCTTTTTTTCTTTGCGTTCTTTCACGATCTGCATCCATGCCAGCTGATCTTGCCGCAACCATTTTTCCTGCTGGTTATCGTTTTCATTGCTGTTCCTGTTTCTTCCACCAGGAGTGCTCACACTTATATTGGTAAGTTGCATTGTTTCCCCGCTGCTTACGTCCCAGGCATACAGGTTCTGGTTGCGGGTGTACACCAGTTTTTTGTCGTTGAAAGAAAACTGTGGATTGTATTCTGTTTCTATTGTGTGTACAATACGGCGTGTACGGTTTGTTTTTATATCATGATACCATATATCCCCGTCTTTACTGTAGGCATAAGCCGTTCTGTTGCTGTTATAAAGGAGGTTGCCTGCCCGCAGGGTTTCGTTGGCAAAACTGGCAGAAGCTTTTTGTGGCTTGCGGTTTTTTACACTAATGTAGTACACAGAATCAGCCGGTGCTGCATCAGGGTTCCAGTTAAAAAAAAGCCATTGCCCATCTGCACTCCATTGAGGTAAAGAAGGAGAACTGCCGATCCATTTGGGATCACGCATTATTTTTTCTACGGTAAGTTTTTCAAGATTTTGTTGGGCAGTGCTAACAAGGCTGCAAAGCATGCAACCAAAAAGAACAAGTTGTTTCAGCATAGTTTTTATTGTGCGGTAAATATATTTAATGAAGATGGGTTTGCGATACCGGTAATAAAATTATCTATTGGTAAGTAATCCACAACTTTTGTCGCACAGGTCTTGCCAGCTCGGATAAATTCGGGATCGAATGGATTGCCCACGAAGCGAAAAACATTTTTTGTCACACTGAGCCTGTCGAATGTGTTACAACACGAAATGGTCTTTGTCAATCCTACCGACTTCGACAAGCTCAGCCTGACATTATCTGTAAAAAGGACTTCACTGGTCACACGAAGCCTGCTTTCCCGACCCAGCAGGTCTGTCGAATGTATTACAACACGAATTGATCCTTGTTAACCCTACCGACTTCGACAAGCTCAGCCTGGCATCATCTGTAAAAAGGACTTCACCTGTCGTTTGTCACGGCAGCGCAGCCTGACAACAACGGTCAAATGAGAATTTATCTGTCTTATCATAAAAATCTGCGCTCCGGTTTATATCTTCAATAAAATTTATTGTATGAAGATCCATAAAATTATTTTTCTATTCCTGGTTGCAGCCGTAGTTGTGTTGTCGTGCAATCAATCGAGGGATAAAGCACAAACCAACACTGCCGGTGGCGCTGATACCACGAAACTGCAGCAGGCAAAATGGTGGGAGTCTGCAAATATTTACGAAGTAAACCTGCGCCAGTACACAAGTGAGGGCACTATCAAAGCATTTGCAAAACATTTGCCCAGGCTAAAAGCAATGGGAGTTGAAATTTTATGGTTTATGCCCATTACTCCTATCGGTATTGAAGGCAGAAAGGAAAATGAAAAGCAGATGGGCAGTTATTATGGTGTGCGCAATTACACTGCTTTTGGCGAAGAGTATGGAACCATGAACGACTGGAAAGCATTTGTAAAAGAAGCACATGAGCGAGGCTTTAAAGTAATTACAGACTGGGTGGCCAATCACTCTGCTCCTGATAATCCATGGGTAAAATCGCACCCGCAGTTTTATGCAAAAGATTCTGCCGGCAACATGATAGCCCCGTTTGACTGGACGGATGTACGCAAACTCGATTACAGCAATAAAGAATTAAGAGATACCATGATCAACGCCATGAAATTCTGGCTGAATGAAACCGGCATTGATGGGTTCAGGTGTGATGTGGCAGCAGAAGTGCCCATGGATTTCTGGAAAGATTGTATAACACAGTTAAAGGCCATCAGGCCTGATATTTTTATGCTGGCAGAAGCCGACAAGCCCGAATTACATACAGCGGGATTTGATGTAACCTATGCCTGGCAGGCCATGCATGCTATGAAAGAATTGTATTCGGGGAAATACAAGCTGGCGCAATTTGACTCGGTACTGCAGCAGAACATCAAGGATTTTCCTGCCGGTGCTGCCAGGATGTTTTTTACAACCAACCATGATGAGAACAGCTGGAACGGAACCGAGTTTGAAAAATTTGGGAATGCTGCAAAAGCTTTTGCGGTATTGAGCAGCACTTATGCTCAAAGTATTCCGCTGATGTATAGCGGCCAGGAACTTCCCAATAAAAAACGGCTAAAGTTTTTTGTGAAAGATTCTATTCCATGGACGGGCAAATACGAAATGGAGCCGTTTTACAAAACAATATTGAATCTCCGCAAAACCAATCCGGCCTTTCATTATGATGCCAGCTACAAACGCCTTGCTTCTGCCAAAGATGATGTGGTGTATGCGTATATGCGTGAAAAAGAAGGCAAGAAGGGAGTGGTGATCTTCAACTTTTCAAACAGCGGCCAAAAGTTTACGATCAATGACAATTCCATCAGCGGCAATCCCTACAATGTATTTTTAAATGTAAATGAAGCGGTGAATGATAAGCATGAATTCAGCATCGAGCCCTGGGGCTATATTGTGTATGCTTATTAGTCCATGGGCCAAAAGGCGAAGAGAGATTTGCCACTAAGACGCTAAGGCGCAAAGAGGCACAAAGATTTTATTGTGACCGAACGCTTTTATTAATTATGGTACCTCGAGTTTTTACAAACGTCTATGGACTATGGACTATGGACTATGGGCTATCGACTCCCGACTCCTGAATCCTGACTCCCGCCTCCCGGCTCTCCCTCAGCATCCTGTACCAATTTATCCAACTCCGGCGTAGCCATCGTTTTTGAAAGAAAATTTATGGTGCCATTTTTTTTCCACACGCTTGTAGCCCACAGGATACCAATGATAAGCCCGAGGACTGCAACGCCGATGCCGATGATCAGCCTTGTATCGGTAGGGTTGGGCAAGTAAATAAATGCACCCACTATTAAACCTGTAATAAGCGGTGAAGCAACAATACGCAGCCAGCCAATTATTTCCATTATCTTTTCGAAGGGAGATATCATTATCTTTCTTTTGTCGATTTAATATACATCAATTATTTCGAGGGATTGTTACGGTGTTAAACGATCGGCTGTAGTAAATGGCCCGCATGTTTATTTGCTCCACTTATACAAATCCAAAGTTGATAGCATATATCAAAAGGAACAGTAAAAAGCCAACCACCAGCGGACCATTAATCTTATGATGTACCTTGAACAGACCTTTAATATCGTCACGGTTAAGGGTGAGTAGAGTAGCAACGTAGAAAAAACCAATAACAAAAATCTGCATGGGGGAAGGTGCTGTATAGGAAAAGAAATGGCCGCCTTCACTCGTGAAAGCGCTGTAAGCACTGGCAAATACCGCAAACAAATTATGTCCGATATAAATTGTCAGCAATGTCCATCCTAAAGCTTTCCCGGGCCAGAAAAAACATAATGCCAACAATAAAAGAACAATTGGGATTGCATTTATTATAAAATAAAAGCTGCTGTCGGAACTATTAAGATCTTCGAGCGAAAATGGCTTAAAAAAAAGATATGCTTCATAAATCAACAGTATCGAATAAACGATAACAATCATCATTTTCAACTTGCTCACGAGCGGAATTGCATTCTGAACGGGGCTAAAATGGTCAAGTGCGGTAGCCGCTTTTGACGTAATTTCTTTATTTAGCTTATCAACTTTTTTGCGGGGAACCGATTTGTATTCTTTTCTTATTGTAATAACTTTATTAGCCTCCCTGAGTTCTTCCGGACTAATTTTCCTGTTTTCCAATTCCTGCCTGGCGGCTTGTAGTGCGATCGGCTGGTAATGTGACGGGCTATTTATAATCTCCACTAATTCTACAGTATTATATGATCTGTATCGTTCAGTGAAATAGCTAAGTGTATACATAAGCGGCAATAT
>CBFGLL010000232.1:0-4307 GCA_965649585.1 uncultured Chitinophagaceae bacterium
ATAATATAGATTGTTTTTATAGCTATCTCGCTATAAATATGCCATCTTATTTTTTGCAGGTTTACTGCAAATGCAGCATTTTTTTTGAGCGAACCATTCTTATTCCACAAAAAACTGAGTAAAAAAATAACCAAACTCCCGGCGCTACCCCGTGGAAGTCAGGCAAATAAGAGGAGAAACGGTCCCTGCAAGATTGGCACAATTCCCGCTTTATGGAAGCTGATGCAGATGAATACTTTCGCAGTAAAACAAATTTACACTATACCAACCCGGGCAGCCATATGGCTGCTGGCCTGTTTATTTTTGCTGCCCGCCCCGGAATCTTACTCGCAGCCAATTGCACAGCCCAATGCTTATTATGTTAACGTGGCCGCCGGGCCAGAGTATAAGCGGGGAAAATTTCATCAATTCTTTTTTGGTAAAAACCGGAGAAAAGAATGGACAACACCCGTGCACGTGCCCATTGTGTTGTTTGACACCCTTAACGGGGGCACCGTAGTAGTAAAAAAAGGTGGCGGCAACGAATCAAAAACGCTGCAGTTAAAAGCAGCCGACGGTAAAATGTATGCCCTGCGTTCGGTAAACAAGAGCCGAAGGGCTGTAACCCCCAAATTATTACGAGGCACCGGTGTTGGAAATATCATCCAGGATGGTGTGTCTATGAGCTATCCTTATGGCTGTATGGTGTTGCCCGGTTTGCTCAGGGCTGCAAACATACCGCATGCAACGCCGGCCTTGTATTATGTGCCCGAGCAGCCTGCACTCGGCGAACACAATGCACGCTATGGCAACGATCTTTATTTTATTGAAGAAAGACCCGATGGCAACTGGAGCGATCACCCACAAATGGGCGGCTTCTCAGATTTTATCAGTTCCTCTAAATTATTAAAAAAAATACAGGAAGATAATGACATCCGTTTTGACCAACAGGCCTACATAAAAGCAAGGCTGGTAGATATTATGGTGGGGGATTGGGATCGCCAGCCAGATAACTGGAGATGGGGCAACAAAACCGATGATAAAAACTTTTATTCTCCGCTGCCAAGAGACAGGGACCAGGTATTTTTCACCCGCAACGGTAAGGTGTACAACCTGCTGATACCGATAAGCCGGTATCACTTTATGCAAAACTTTACCGGCAACGTAAAGAGTATTAAAAAACTTACTAAGCAAGACAGGGCCTGGGATCAATTAATGACCAACAATGTAAGCCTGCAACATTGGAAAACTGCGGCCGCCGAACTACAACAAACGCTTACCGATACCGCCATTGCTTTAGCAGTACGGGGATTGCCCAAAGAAATATATGCCATTAGTGGCAAAGAACTGGCTGAAAAAATAAAACAAAGAAGAAACAACCTGCACCAGTATGCCGAACAGTTTTATAAAGTGTTGGCCGCAAACGTGGAAATCAACGGATCAGAAAAAGCAGAAGTTTTTCAAATTGAAAAAAAAACAGGCAATGCGGTGCATGTAAATATTTATAGGGTGAAAGATGGTAAAAAAGAAACCATGCCCTATTTCAGCCAGCTTTATTTACCGCAGTACACGCACACAATCACTATCAATGGTGGAGAGGGCGATGACGAATTTCAATTGCCGGAAAATTATAAAGGCATTCGTATCATCAGCAACAAGGGCAAAAGTGCGAATCCTGTTTTTGATCGGGATGATGATTAGGAGTTCATAGTCGGGAGTCAGAAGTCGGGAGTTGGCCACCCTGGAGGTTCGGGGGGGGGGTAAAAGAAATTCAGGCCAGCAAAAGGCTACCAATGGTAGATAGTAAATGGTAAATTATCAATCGTAAATGGTAAATCGTAAATAGCAAGTTATATTCCTTCCCTACCTTTGCCGCTCTAAAAAATCAATATGAACACAACAAAAAATACAACAGGAAAAATCCACACCGATAAAGGTGTATTAAGTTTCGAATTATATGATGATGCCACTCCCATTGCTGCAGGCAATTTTAAAAAATTAGCGCAGCAGGGGTTTTACAACGGCTTAAGTTTTCACCGGGTGATACCGAATTTTATGATACAGGGCGGTTGCCCCGATGGTACAGGTGCTGGCGGACCAGGCTATACTATTCCCTGCGAAACAAAGGCTGAAAAACAATACCACGACAGGGGAGTGATGAGTATGGCGCATCGTGGACCCAATACAGGGGGGTCACAATTTTTTATTTGCCATAACCGCCAGGGCACACAACACCTTGATCGTAACCATACCTGTTTTGGAAAAATAACTGATGGTATCGACCTGATTGATGAAATTAAAGCCGGTGATAAAATGACGAAAGTGGAAATTGACGAATAAATTTCGTTATTACCACACCACTTCAAACCTTTGTTTCACCTGCCCCATGCAGAAATGATACACGCCCGTGGCAATTCCGGCCATGGATAAGGAAAACTCGTTGATCAATGGATTTACAGCGCCTTTGCGTACGATTTTACCACGTTCATCTGTAATGAGGTACTCACGGTGTTCAAAGGCGGCAGTAGTGCTGCTGATAAATAGCTTGGTGTTTTTGATGACTTCCTGGGGAGCTACCCGCACATTAGCATTTGGTTTTGTCATGTTGAACAGAGGATTTACTACATAAAAAATTTAGGAATGCAGGCGGTTTGGTTACCGCCTGCAGGTTTTTCACAGGCATTTATACGTTGTCCGTTACCGTAATAAGCGGGTATAAATAACATGTAGTAAAAATCTAATTCAATAGGCGCAGCAATGTTTTTTAGATGAACAGTTGAGTTTGGTTTTCCAGATTTTGAATTTGCCGAGTTTGCGCAAGAAATATGCCGCAGGCGGATTTTGTGAATAAAATGCATGGATCATTAAAACTTTTCGACATATCAGCGAATACTGATCTGAGGAATCAGGCTAAATTAGTCTTAATTATATATCTCTGCATAGCCAAATACTCTGAGTAATTTATAATCTCTCCGGTAGAAAATGAAGACCAGGTTACCAAATTTAATTGGGAGGATAGGTAGTAGTTTATTTGAATTATGCACTAAAACCAGGCCTTGTATATTTTTTACTGGCTTCAATCGGTACACGATAAAAGTTGGATTTCCTGTTGATGGACTTTCCTGCGTATTCTTATGTCGCTTCTTCCGTAACTGCCCGGTTGTGCTTTTATCCAAAGGACTGTTTTCACAGGGGAAAAACCTGTAAACTGTATCGCCGCTAAAAGAACTATAATTTAATGTAATATCAGACAATAAATAGTTTACTGGATGATACTCCAATAAACTATCATCTACCCGAAAAGTATAACAAACAGAGCCATGGCGGCTTATGTACTCAATAATGTTTTTATTTAATATTAAACGTAGATCATCATCTTGCGCACCAGCGCTCCTTGCATGGTTAATTAGCAATAATATCAGCAATAGACCTTTCAAATCATTTTCTATTAATCCTGCTTTCTCGGCGGCAAATCAAAAGCCTTTGCCTCATGTAAAAAATTTCCTTTGTGAGCCCCATCACAAAAAGGCATATTCTGCGAGCGCCCGCAGCGGCAGAGTGAAACGATTTCCCTTCCCTGCAATCCATATACATTTCCTTCCATATCTACAATTTCGAAATCTCCCTCAATTTTAAGAGAGCCGTTGTTTTTTACCGTGATCCTGGTTGTTGCCATTTTGTGTTTTAAAATAATGATTAAATAAATTTCCCTTTATGCCGGGCTGGCAAATATCGAACGAATATATTTATGTCATCCCTTCCGCCTTCGACAAGCTCCCCGATTTCGTCGGGCGGGCAGGCTGACATTTTTGTTGAATTATTGCTTTAGTTTTTCCAGGTAACGTATCACAGCAGCACGAATATCGTACCGGGCATCTGTTTTACTCGTTACCGTAGGGTATATTTTTAAAATATCCGGATGCCCCGGTTTTAACCAGCCCAGGTTTGCTTCTCCCCCGGTCAATAGAAAATCGCTCAGCGCCACCCTGAAGGTCCTGCTATCATCTACCGGCTCGCCTTTGTATTTCCATATTTTGTTGATAGCGTCATATTGTATGGTTTCAGAAAAATGCAGGAACCCGCCGGTGCGGATATTTTTTGCACCCGCATCCAGTATTTGTTTCAGCAAAGCGCCTTTGATGTCAGCTTCGGCAATTCCGCCACCAAAGGGCATTGAGCGTAAAATATCGAATTGCGTCACAGGAGCCTGCAACATATCATCCACCCTTATGGAGCCTCCATTCACAATAGCTACCTGCGCATCTGGCGCAGCGGCTTCCATGGCATTCACCAGCATTTTTGTAAAATTGGTTTTGCCTGCACGCACA
>CBFGLL010000233.1:0-4298 GCA_965649585.1 uncultured Chitinophagaceae bacterium
CTCGAACCCGCGACCTCCGCCGTGACAGGGCGGCATTCTAACCAACTGAACTACCAATCCTATTTCCTTAAAACTCCGATCATTAATACCTGATCTTCGTTTTTCAGGACGGCAAAGATAAGGGTTTTATTAACTGACAAACAAAACTTTTTAAAAAAAATTGTATCCGCTAATTTTACAAATTATCTTACACTATTATTTTATTATTAACTCCTTATCTACCATATGCCACAGTTAGAAAACAGGCAATTCCTTGATTTTGAAAAGCCCATCAAAGATTTGTATGATGAGATAGATCAGCTGAAAAAGAGCCAGGAAAAATCCAAAGTAGATTATTCCGGCCCTATCAGGGATCTCGAACAAAAAATAGTTGACACCAAAAAAAATCTCACCCAAAATCTTACGCCCTGGCAGAGGGTACAATTGAGCCGCCACCCAGACAGGCCGTACACACTAAAGTACATAGAAAAAATGTGCAGCAATTTTATTGAACTGCATGGCGACAGGAATGTGAGAGATGATAAAGCAATGGTAGGTGGTTTTGCGCAACTGGGCGAACAAACGGTGATGATCATTGGCCAGCAAAAAGGCAACAACACCAAAACCCGCCAGCTGAGGAATTTTGGCATGGCAAACCCTGAAGGATATCGTAAAGCTTTACGCCTGATGAAACTGGCCGAAAAATTTGACAAACCTATTATTACCCTCATCGACACACCCGGCGCCTACCCCGGCCTGGAAGCTGAAGAACGTGGACAAGGCGAAGCCATAGCACGCAATATTTATGAAATGATCAGCCTTAAAGTTCCCGTGATTTGTGTGATCATTGGCGAAGGTGCCAGCGGCGGCGCCCTTGGTATTGGAGTGGGCGATAAAGTAGTAATGATGGAGAATACCTGGTACACCGTAATTTCTCCTGAAAGTTGCAGCAGCATCCTCTGGCGCAGCTGGGATAAAAAAGAAATTGCCGCTGAGCAACTTAAACTCACCGGTAAAGACATGCTGAGTTTTGGATTAGTAGATGATGTAATTCCTGAACCCCTGGGTGGTGCCCACTGGGACTATGATGAAGCAGCGGAAATTTTGAAACAATATTTAATTCCTGCCATCAATGAACTAAAAGCCATACCCGCAGAACAGCGGGTACAACAAAGGATAGAGAAATTTGGCAAAATGGGCTTCTGGGAAGAATTGCCCATAACAGACTCACCGGCCATTTAATTTATTTATTTCATTTCAACGTAGAATTATGCTTCGCATCGCTGTATTTGGTGTGGGTCACCTGGGAAAATTTCATTTAAATAACTGGCAGGAAATTCCCGACGTTACACTTGTTGGTTTTTTTGACCCGGATGATAAAAATGCGCATAGTGTTGAAGAAAAATACAAACTTAAAAGGTTTACCGATCCACTGGCCCTGATGGACGAATGCGATGCTGTTGACATTGTGGCGCCCACCATTTACCATTTCAATCTTTGTGAAATGGCTCTCAAAAAAGGCAAACATGTTTTTGTTGAAAAGCCTTTGGCAAATACGATGGATGAAGCGAGGGCATTGGTGAAACTCGCAAAAGAATCTAATGTAAAATTCCAGGTGGGACATGTTGAAAGATTCAACCCAGCCTTCCTCGCATTAAACCAGCACCAGTTAAACCCGATGTTTATAGAAGTACATCGTTTGGCACAGTTTAACCCCAGGGGTACAGATGTGAGTGTGATACTCGATTTAATGATCCACGATATTGATATCATCCTGCACCTGGTGAAAAGTAATGTAAGTTATATCTCAGCCAATGGTGTAGCAGTAATGAGCGACACGCCTGATATTGCCAACGTACGCATAGAATTTGATAATGGATGCGTTGCAAACCTCACCAGCAGCCGCATCTCCATGAAAAAAATGCGGAAAACAAGGCTGTTTCAAAAAGACGCTTATATCGGGATCGATTTCCTGGAGAAAAAGGCCGAAATCATAAAAATTGATGCCCCGGGTGAAAAAAGCGTATTCACCTTCGACATTGAAACTAACCATGGCAAAAAAACAATTGCCATAGCAAACCCTGTTGTAGAAGATGGAAATGCAATTTTAATGGAGCTCACATCTTTCAAAAATTCCATCATTAACAATACGGATACTGCTGTTTCCATTATAGACGGTTTCAGGGCTATGGAAGTGGCGCACCAGATTTTGGAAAAAATCAATCACAGGCAATCTTAAAAAAACACGAAGGCCGCACTACTCATGTTGAATCAACCCAGGATACATATTGGTTGGCTGTTGTTTGCAGACATCATTTCTGCAATTATTACCTGGCTTTGCTTTTATTACCTACGCACCGTTATTTACAATTATAATTTCACTATTCCCCCCGGTTTTTATCTGGGACTGTTTTTATACACGGTAGGCTGGCTTACACTTCATTTGCTGAGTGGCGCCTACAACGATATTTACCATAAATCTGGCTTCACAGAACTCGCCCGCACCGCCGTAGTAAGCATTGTGGGCTGCCTCGGATTGCTGTTTTTCTTTATACTGAAAAATCCGCAGTCAAACAACATGATCTATTACAAAGAGTTTTTCAGTTTGTTGATACCGGTTTTTTTGGTAACGCTGCTCTGCAGGTTTATATTTCTTAAAATCATTCGCCGGCAGCTGAAAGAAAAGAAAGTACGATTTAATGTACTGTTGATGGGCTCGGGCGCAAAGGCCATTGAGTTGCTCCGAACTTTTAATTTGCTCACCGATAAAAAAGGATATTCCATTACAGCGTTCATGAACACAATGGATGCCTCCAGTATTTCCCTGCCCGAGGGAGTTAAATATTTCAACAATGACCAAGACCTGGCAACCATCATTAAGCAGGAAAAAATTGAAGAGATCATTATTGCAGTTGAAAAAAATGAACGGCAGCTCATCACCCAGATTTTAAGAAGCCTGAGCGATAAAGATGTGAACATTAAAATAACACCAGATACGGTAGATATCATCAGTGGATCCCTTCAAACCAATAATGTACTGGGGGTTCCCTTAATCGATATACATTCCGGATTATTGCCGTCATGGCAACAGAATATAAAAAGATGTATCGACATCTCTGTTGCAATTGTGGCATTGATCATTTTATCCCCTCTTATATTATACAGCATCATCCGCCTGGTGATTTCTTCACCGGGGCCTGTTTTTTTTAAACAGGAACGAATTGGATATAAAGGCAAACCATTCCAGATGTATAAACTCCGGTCAATGGTTGTAAATGCAGAACCCAACGGGCCACAGTTAAGCAGCGAAGATGATCCCCGAATTACAAAATGGGGAAGAGTGATGCGAAAATGGCGGCTCGATGAACTGCCCCAGCTCTGGAATATATTAAAAGGTGAGATGAGCCTTGTAGGCCCGAGGCCTGAACGCCGGTTTTATGTAGATCAACTGGTGGCCCATAACCCGGAATATAAATACCTGTTTAAAGTAAAGCCAGGGCTTACCAGTTGGGGAATGGTAAAGTTTGGATACGCATCCTCGGTGGAAGAAATGATACAGCGCATGCCATACGACCTCTTGTACGTGGAGAATATCAGCCTTGCACTCGACTTCAAAATAATGATCCACACCCTGCAGATCATCATCGACGGCAAAGGCAAATAGCACCTGCTTCAAAGCATATTATCATTATTTTTGAGAACAAACCTACTGTCTTGAAAAAACTACTGCTTATAACCGTTCTTTTAATTTTAACGCAAACACTGGTTGCGCAGGAAAAAAATTATTGGCAACAACAGGTGGATGTGCAGATAAAAGCAACCCTCAACGACCTGGACCATACGATTGATGCTGATATCAACATGCATTATCAGAATAATTCTCCGGATACATTACATTATATCTGGATCCACCTTTGGCCAAATGCCTACAAAAATGATCGCACCGCACTGAGCGACCAGCTTTTGGAAAATGGCAGCACCGATTTTTATTTTAGCAATGAATCGAACAGGGGCTATATCAACCGCCTGAATTTTACGATTGATGATGAAATTGCAAAAACCGAGGATCATCCGCAACACCAGGATATTATCAGGTTACTATTATCTAAACCACTTGCACCCGGTGCAGCCATTCAAATTAAAACACCCTTTCACGTTAAACTGCCGTATAATTATTCACGTGGGGGGCATATCGGGCAATCGTACCAGGCCACGCAATGGTTTCCCAAACCCGCTGTGTATGATAAAAAAGGATGGCACCCTATGCCCTACCTCGACCAGGGCGAATTTTACAGCGAGTTTGGTGATTACAATGTTAC
>CBFGLL010000234.1:0-4280 GCA_965649585.1 uncultured Chitinophagaceae bacterium
AATGGCATCCAGGACCAGAGTAACAATACACTTAACAATGGCACAACCATTTTTAGTTTTTTCACCGCTTTTCAATATGACATTCTCATAGACGAAATAATGGCTGACCCCACGCCAGTGGTAGGCCTTCCCGATGCAGAATGGATAGAACTAAGGAACCGCTCGGGTTTTGATATCAATTTGCAAAACTGGAGAATTGGAAAACCATCCGGGCAAAGCGGGCCTATGCCCAATTACCTACTGAAGAAAGATAGTTTTGTGGTTGTTTGCACAGGCAGTGCTGTTGCGGCTTTGTCGGCATTTGGCCCTGCCATATCCGTAACCAGTTTTCCATCTCTTTCAAATTCCGGCGACCTGTTATACCTCAAATCACCAGAGGGAAATGTGATCCATTCTGTAAATTATAACGATAGCTGGTACCAGAATGAATTAAAAAAAGATGGCGGATGGACTTTGGAAATGGTGGATACCAACAACCCGTGCAACGGATTTAATAACTGGAAGGCCAGTGTAGATCCACGAGGTGGAACCCCCGCCAAAAGGAATAGCGTTGATGGAATTAATGCAGATGCCACTGCACCAAAACTATTAAGAGCTTATGCGCCGGATAGTGTGACTGTTGTACTTGTATTTTCCGAATCGCTTGATAGCACCAGCGCAGCAGTAGCAGCAAACTACAGCCTGAGTGATGGTATCGGTCAGCCGCTGGCGGCTGTTCCGCTTGCTTTTTCTTTCGACCGGGTGCGGCTACGCCTTGCTACTCCGCTGCTCCGAAATAAAATTTATACAGTCACTGCCAGCACTATTACAGATTGTGGCGGGAATGCTATCAGCAGCTCCAATACCGCAAGGGTGGGCCTTTACGAACCTTTACTGCAATATGATGTGGTTGTGAATGAAATACTTTTTAACCCCAGGTCTAATGGAAATGATTTTGTTGAAATCTATAACCGGAGCAACAAGATCATCAGCCTGCGAAATACGTATATCGCAAACAGGAATACTTCAGGTGCTCTTAGTAGTATTACCCAGGTAAGTGCAGAAGATTATCTTTTATTTCCCGGGGACTACATGGTATTAACAGAGGATGCTGACCTGGTATCCAATAATTATGTTGCCAATAACCCTGAGGCGTTTATTGAGCTCGATTTACCATCTTATAATGATGACGCTGGAAATGTAATCCTGCTGAATGAGCAAGGTGCTGTAATTGACGAAATTCCTTATAAAGATGACTGGCACTTTAAATTGATTGGCGATGAAGAAGGAGTATCGCTGGAACGAATAAATTATAATGATACCACGGTCGACAACCCGTCAACAGCAAATATTGACGAACAGGCCGCCAACTGGCATAGTGCTGCCACTAGCGTGGGATATGCAACTCCAACCTATAAAAATTCGCAGTACCGCATTGATGCAGGGGTACAGGGCACCATTAAAACAGCTCCGGAAATTGTAAGCCCGGATAATGATGGGTTTGATGACTTTCTAACGATTGACTACAACTTCCCCGAGCCGGGCTATGTAGTTAACATCACTATTTTTGATGCAGCCGGAAGAAAGGTTCGCCATCTTCAACGAAACGCATTGGCAGGCACCACTGGTTATTACCGCTGGGATGGCCTTGGAGAAAAAAACGAACGGTTAAATGTCGGAATTTATGTTTTGTACACCGAAGTATTTAACCTGCAGGGTAAAACTAAAAAATACAAAAATGTGGTGGTGCTGGCAAGGAAGCGGTAGATGATTTAAACCGTTTGTATAAATAGCCGGCAGTTGAAAGAGAGAAATAGTATATTCAATTTCCCTTTTGCAATTCTCACAAAACTGAAAAATTTCTGCTTATGCATTCTTGCTTTAAAAAATGGAGGACTTATGCGCCAATAGCTGTACTTGCTGCGGCAGCCATCTATTCCTGCAACAGCAACACAACAGCAAATATGACAACACACGAACGATACCCGTGGCCGCAAAATATAGCCACACCCCTGGCAGAAAAAAAGCCCAAAGAACTTGTTGCGCACGGCGATACCAGGCTGGATCCTTACTATTGGATGAATGATTATTTTAAAAAAGGACCAGACAGTACTAAAGTAGTGGAATACCTCACTGCCGAAAATAAGTACTACGACACCATGATGGCCGGCACCAGGGACTTACAGGAAAAACTGTACAACGAAATGAAAGGCCGCATAAAAGATAAAGATGAAAGTGTACCGGTGTTTAAAAACGGCTACTTCTATTACACACGCACTGTAGAAGGAAAAGACTATTATGTAAGCTGCAGAAAAAAAGGAAGCCTGGATGCACCCGAAGAAATAATGCTCGATGTAAACGCCATGGCCGAAGGGCATAATTATTTTAGCGTTGGCGGCAGTTCTGTGAGCCCGGATAATAAATTACTCGCTTACGGTGTAGATACTATGAGCAGGAGAGAATATACCATCTATATCAAGAACCTGGAAACTGGTGAAATTTATAAAGACGCCATCAGCCGCACACAGTCGGATCCAACATGGGCAGCAGATAATAAAACTATCTTTTATACCTCCAAAAATCCTGTAACACTGCTCAGCGAAAAAATAAAACGGCATGTGCTGGGAACGGATGCAGCAAATGATGTGGTAGTGTACACCGAAAAAGATCCCACCAATTATATCTGGGTTTCCAAAACCAAGTCCGACAAATACATCATCATCAGTTCACAAGCTACCCTTTCGGCAGAGCACCGCTTCCTGAGGGCAGACCAGCCCATGGGCGACTTCAAAATATTTCAACCAAGGATTAAGGAAGTTCTGTATGAAGTAGATCATGCGAACGATAAATTTTATGTGCGCACCAACAAGGATGCCCGGAATTTTAAAATAGTTACCACGCCTGAAACAAAAACCGATACCAGTGCCTGGACGGAAATGATTGCGCACAGCGATACTGTATTGATAGAAGGAATCGAATTATTTAAAAACTTCCTTGTAGTATCAGAAAGAAGAAGGGGTCTTTCGCAGTTACACGTCATCAACACGCAGAATAAAGATGAGCATTTTGTTGAATTTGCAGAACCCACCTATGCTGCTTTTTCCATGAACAACCCGGAGTATAATACGGATACAATGCGTTATCGTTATACATCCCTGGTAACACCTGCCACCGTGTACGATTATAACATGGCAACCCGTCAACAAAAAATGATGAAACAGCAAGAAGTGGTAGGCGGCTACGATAAAACCCAATACCAATCAGAGAGATTGTATGCAAAAGCTACAGATGGCACCAGTATTCCCATCTCGGTGGTGTACAAAAAGGGTTTTAAAAAAGATGGAACGATGCCCTTGCTGTTGTATGCTTATGGTAGCTATGGAGCCAGCATGGATGCAGGGTTCAACAGCAATATGCTGAGTTTATTAAACCGGGGATTTGCATATGCTATTGCGCATATTCGTGGCGGACAGGAGATGGGACGTTATTGGTACGAGGATGGAAAAATGCTGAAAAAGAAAAATACTTTCACCGACTTCATCAACAGTGCAGAGTTTTTGCTGGAGAATAAATTCACCAGCAAGCAGCACCTATATGCCATGGGCGGAAGCGCCGGCGGTTTATTAATGGGCGCCGTAATAAATATGCGCCCCGACCTGTGGAACGGAGTGGTCGCACAGGTGCCCTTTGTGGATGTGGTTACCACCATGAGCGATGCCAGCATTCCTTTAACCACCAACGAGTATGATGAATGGGGAAACCCGGCCAATAAAGAGCATTACGATTACATGAAGAGTTATTCTCCCTACGACAACGTAACTGCAAAAGCATATCCTAATATGCTGGTGACCACCGGACTGCATGATAGCCAGGTTCAATATTTTGAGCCCGCCAAATGGGTGGCTCGTTTAAGAGAACTGAAAACAGACAGCAATCATCTATTCTTATACACCAACATGGAAGCCGGGCATGGCGGCGCCAGCGGAAGATTTAAAGTATTGCGAGACAGGGCTAGAGAGTACGCATTTCTTTTTGCATTGGAGGGAATCAGGGAATAATTATTAGTGATTTTTTATAAAGTCAAAAGCCAGCGCATTCATACGCTGGCTTTTTTCGGTGCTTAATTAATTAGTTCTGCGGAGCCGTGTCGGAAAAATTTGCTGTCCACTGCCGCATGGCAGATACTTTTCCGTCTTTGTTAAACCACCACACTTCGTGAATGTCCCTGTGGGTTACCTTGCCGTCTGGCGCTGTATTTTCTTCCGTACCCCATATTAATACCGTGTTTTCTTTTCGGTCAT
>CBFGLL010000235.1:0-4239 GCA_965649585.1 uncultured Chitinophagaceae bacterium
TTTCCAAATCCTTTTTCAATATTGGCGATACTGTTGGCAAAAGACAACCTGATACAGTTTGGTTCGCCAAAGGCCTTACCACTTACAGTTGACACATGAGCATCGTTTAATAAATACATGCACAATGCATCTGCATCAGTGATCACTTCGCCTGCCGGTGTCCTTTTGCCATAATAAAAAGACACATCAGGAAAAACGTAAAAGGCCCCGGGAGGTTCGCTGCATTTAATTCCATCAATTTCGTTTACCAGTTCCAATACCCTTTTGCGACGTTTTTTAAACTCGGTCACCATTTCACTGGTAGGACGAAGATCACCTGTGAGCGCCGTGATGGCGGCTCTTTGTGTAATAGAGTTGGTGGCGCTGGTAAACTGGCCCTGGAGTTTATCCGCTGCTTTAGCCACTTCTGGCGGTGCGGCCAGGTAGCCAAGTCTCCAACCCGTCATGGCAAAACCTTTACTAAGGCCATTTATAATGATCACCCTGTCTTTTATAAAATCAAACTGGGCGATGCTTTCATGCTTTCCATCAAATACAATGTGTTCATAAATTTCATCGCTCATGATGTACACCTGCGGATGCTTTTGAAACACTTCTGCCAGTGCCTGCAGTTCTTCTTTGCTATATACGGCCCCGGTAGGATTACAGGGAGATGAAAACATAAACAGGCGGGTACGATCGGTAATGGCGTCTTCCAATTGTTTGGGCGAAATTTTATAACCACTTTCAAGGCTGGTTTTCACCAATACCGGTGTTCCGCCCGCCAGCCTTACAATTTCACTATAAGTAACCCAATATGGGGTGGGAATAATTACTTCATCGCCCGCATCCACAATAGCAAGTACCGTGTTGGCAATACTTTGTTTGGCACCTGTGCTTACCACTATTTGTTCTGGTGTATAATCCAGACCATTGTCTCTTTTAAGTTTTTCGCACACTGCCTGCCTCAGGTCGAGGTAACCGGCCACCGGTGTATAATGACTGAAATTATCATCAATGGCTTTTTTCGCCGCTTCTTTAATGTGTTGTGGTGTATCAAAATCGGGTTCACCTAAACTAAGGTCAGTAATATCGCAACCTTTGGCTCTTAGTTCACGACCGAGTTTGGCCATCTTAAGCGTTTCCGGTTCATTGAATTTGTTCAATAGAGAAGATAGTGACATGCAGGTTCTTTTCGGTGAGTGGCAAATATAATTATTTATCGTAGCTGAGCTTAAACTCGCTCAGATCGGGTAAATGTTGTTTTTTCCGGTTGCTTTCATGCTGGTACAACAGCATTCCCAGGTTGCGCATAAACGGATAACCTATACCTTCAAAATCGTATTGATCATCATTATAAATACCATCAGTGTTGCAATTGATGGTGGCCGTTACCAGGAATTCTATGTTTTTATCGAAGTCAACAACATAGGCGGTTTCTGTCAGTTGCCCATAAGCCCAGCCAGACTTGCTGAAGATGCGAACAGATGCAGGCGCTCTCCCATCTTCATTTCCAAGCAAGATCATTTTTGCATAGGAGTCTCTAAATTCATTGGGATCGTAATAGGGATAAACAGATTCTCTTGGATATGCGCTCATGTATTTTAAAACAAACAAACGATCCTCTTCTGAAATATTGAACCTATGGCTTGCTTTTACTGATTGCGGGAAGATAATACTCGTCATCATATCATGTAAGTCCTGCAGGGGAAGTTTATTCTTTTTCGAAAAATCCATTGGCTTTTGAATGAGTTGCCCGCCACTGTAATGCCCTGTCCCCAAAGTATCATTTCGTTTTGTGTATTGTTGTTTATTCTGCAGCATGGGTTGGCTGTATAAAAGGTTTTTATTTCCATCAAAAAAGCGGATCGGATTGGTCATCCTGTTTTCTGCTTCCGGCAAAAAAATATCGAGGCGATGGAACAACTGCGTATGGGTGTAACCTTTTTTATGTAACTGTGTATTGATGTATTCCTGGCCCAGGAATTCATATAACCTGTTGAAGGCATCATTATCGCTCACCAGGAATATTTTTTTGATGTACTGCGCAATGGTGGGTTTACCGTCCGGTGTATTGGGATCATTGAATACGGCAGTTTGCAGAGGCGTTGCCGATTCTGTAATCATCGTGCTGTTTTTGTCGAGGCCGGCAATATTCATTTCTCTCAGCTTCTGTAAAGCCAGCACAGCCACCGGGAATTTTACCGTGGAGGCCGGATAAAAATATTTTGACTCATCTACATTAAACTGGTGATGGGTAAAATGCGGGTTGCCATTGGCGCCCCTGTCAATTTGAGTATAGATCACCTGCACATTCCGGTCCTTGCGGTTGCTGAGGATGCTGTTGAAAAGAGCGGGCTGTGTTTTAAAGAGATTCACCATATATTCATTGGCTTTTGATTCTGGTGCTGGTGCAGCCACCGGGGGCTGGGGCGGCAGCGGCGTTTCTACCACTTTTTTCGGGCCTGAACAAGCCCCGGCAAAAAGGGTGAAACCTATCCAACATATAACACAAAAACGCTTGATATTCATGGCCTTGATTTAGGCGCAATTTGGGCTTTTTCCCCAAATAATCAAGGCTTCTAAGCCAAATGCTTTTTCCCCTATCTTTGCACACTTATCAAAATTTAACAACGACGCTCACAAAAGAATTTTTACAATGAAACTGAAAGGTTTAGTTTGGTTTTTGACGATTTCCTTAATCCTCATTTCCCTTTGGGAATTATCCTACACCCTGGTAGTTCGCAGCTTTGAGAAAGATGTGAAAGCACAAGCAGAGAGGTTAGTAAAAAAACAATCGGCAGGTTTATCCCCGGATGCTAAAGCAGCACTGGTAGAATTCAAAACCGACAGTATTCTCGATAACAGTAAAGACAAAACACTTTTTTTAGGAACTACCTATCAAAAAGCGAAGGAAAGAGAACTTAACCTTGGCCTGGATCTGCAGGGTGGTTTAAGTGTTACGCTTGATGTGGCACTCGATGGTGTTTTAAAATCGCTGAGCAATAATCCACAGGATCCTTCTTTACTGAAAGCAATTGCATCTGCAAAGGCGCTTAAAAAAGGTAGTGAAGAAAACTTCATTAAATTATTCAGCCAGGAATTTATCAAGCAGAATGGTGCTGGTCGTTTATCAAGTTTATTCGCCGGCCCTGGTAAAGACATTAAAGTAAGCGACAACGACCAAACGGTTACGGCTAAACTGCGTACTGTTTCTGATGGCGCTATCAATCAGACATATAAGATCCTTCAAAAACGTATCGATAAATTTGGTGTTGCTCAACCCAATATTAACCTCGACGAAAATAAAGGTATCATACAGGTAGAACTGGCAGGTATTAAAGACCCGGAGAGGGTTACAAAAATCCTCCAGTCATCTGCCAACCTCCAGTTTTGGGAAACATACCGTATAGATGAACTGGATCAGCAGATCATGAATGCTGACCAGGCATTGCAAAATTACCTCAATGGTGTTGCAGCCGGTGATACTACGGCAATGAAAGATTCCACGCTTGCTGCTAAAAACAGGAATCCGTTGATCAGGTTGATGAACCCTATTGCTCCGCAGGCAGATCCCCAGGGTCGCCCGCAGTTTGCACCGTATTTCGGTTCTGTATTAATAAGCGATACCGCAACACTTAACAGCTACCTGGCTAACCCTGTAGTAAAAGCGGCTTTGCCTTCTAACCTAAAGTTCATGTATGGTTTAGAAAGAAAGTCGGAGCAGGGCAACCAACGCTTTGTTGAATTATATACCATCAAAACTGTTCCTGGTAGCGATAAAGCACCACTCGAAGGTGATGCGGTAACAGATGCAAGCCAGCAGTACGACCAGATGGGCAAACCATCAGTTAACATTAAAATGAATCCAACTGCGTCAAAAGTATGGGGTCGTATGACCACCAAAAATGTGGGACGTAGTGTGGCGATATCACTGGATGAAATTGTGTACAGTGCACCAAATGTAAATGGTCCTATTGAAGGAGGTGACACAGAAATTTCAGGAAACTTTACCGTTCAGGAAGCAACAGATCTGGCCAGCGTATTAACCAGTGGTAAACTGGATGCGCCTGCTAAAATTGTAGCTGATCAATATGTAGGTCCTACCCTGGGCCAGGAAGCAGTGAAAGGTGGCGCTATGTCGTTCACTATTGCCTTCCTTGTAATTTTTGCGCTCATGCTGGTTTGGTACAACACTGCAGGCTGGGTAGCAAATATTGCTTTGATATTAAACTTGTTATTTACCGTTGGTATTTTGGC
>CBFGLL010000236.1:0-4237 GCA_965649585.1 uncultured Chitinophagaceae bacterium
AAATTCTTTTTTTACATACAGGAATGAACTTCCCTTGGGTGTCATCATCCATTTATGACAGGCACCGGTATAAAAATCAAAGGGAGCATTTTTTAAATCAAGCGGTAGGTGGCCGGGAGCATGGGCACCATCAATAAAGGTTGGAATACCCATCTGCTTCGCCCTTGCACATATTTCTTCCACGGGCAACCTTAACGCCGTAGTACTGGTAATATGGCTTATAAAAACGAGTTTGGTCTTTTCCGAAAACCCCTTACAAAAATTTTCTACAAACTGCTCTTTTGATTCTATGGGAAATTGCACCGGCCGGCGGATGTAGTGAGCCCCTGCTTTTTCGCAATAAAAGCGCCATGTTTTATCGCAGGCGCCATACTCCAGGTCTGTGGTTAATACTTCATCTCCTTTTGTCAGCTGCAGCTGTTTGGCCACTGTATTTACAGCATAGGAGGGATTGGTAACAAACACCAGGTCGTCTTTTTCAGCGTTTACATATTTACCCAAAGCTTCCCGGGACTGCTCAAGGTATTGTAATCCTTTGTTGGTAATAAAATCTACAGGCTCCTGTTCCAGTTCGAGTTGAAATTGCTGGTACTTTTCAAACACCGGTTTTACACAGGCTCCAAAAGAACCAAAGTTGAGGAAAGTAACATCATCCCGAAGCAAAAAGTGTTTTTTAAATGAATTCATTCTTAATGAGTGATTGGTTATTTAAACAAGAGCCTTTGAAGCGCTGTTCAAATGATTTACCGCAAAGTACGCAGAGAGGCGCACAGAATAAATCTAAAATTTGCAAAACGATTTCATAATTCATTACCTACTACCCGGCCTGCCGGACGTACAAGTGATACCTATTAACTTTTGGCTCATGACTACCTATTGATGACTATTGACTATTGGAATCATTGGCCTTTACAAAATCACAAACAAGGTAACTGAGCAGGCGCCCTGTTTTTTCATCCCTGGTTCCATCCGCCAGTTGCGTAGCCCCTTCTGATAAGTGCAGGTACGCCACTTTTGCATCCGTGGCGGCAAAGTTGATATACTGCCTCGCCTGCAGTACGGTAATGCCGGATGGTGTGTAGGCGCTACTCAGAGCGTATTCTATGGAATCAAGATCGAGTTCAATGCCGGCATATCCATCTTCGGTAAATCCCGTGGCATGGGCAATGGCTTGTATAAAATTTTTGCGCTCATGTATAAAAATATCCTCGTAACTGCTGTATTCAATAAAGGGATTATTATGTATATCCATCAGTACACTTTGCGGTGTGTAACTTTCATGCATGGCAATAATAGCATACTTACCCATAAAGCCATCACTCTCTGCGTAACGAAATGCATTACCACTATGCCTGCCTTCCATATTTTTATAATCTGAATGTGCATCAAGGTTAATGCAATTGATCTGCGCCAAAGGTATAACATCTGCCTTGTGCAACCCTTTACTCACGCCTTTTATAATAGGGTAAGAATTATTATGCCCGCCCCCGATAATGATGGGGATTTTTTTAGCTGCTGCAATCACTTTGATGATATCTTCCACTTCCTCATCTATCATATTCACCGCATGGCGATAAGCAGAGATCAATTCATCTGGCCCATAAGCATTGTTTTCAATCAGGTATTTTAAATCTCCAAAGTCGAAATGACCCAATAGCAGCACATTTTCCCCGGTTAAAAAATCATTGCTTTGCACGTTCAAAAAATCATTGAGAAAGGGCAGCCAGTTGGTATCGGCGCCACCCACGCCAAAGTTGGCCTTTACCCCTATATCTTCCGGGATCCCCAGGAGCACATACCGGGCATCAGACTGTGATAAACTTTCTGGCCAGCCTTGTTCTCCTTTTAAATACTGTATGCGCTCCCCCAGCCTTGTTTCGTATTTGCGTACATGGGTAAGCGATAAAATATCCTTCTTATTATAAAATTTAAAATGCTTCATGCGGGGAAGTTAGCGAATAAAACCAATGCAAGTATTTGAGACAGGGGGCAAATTCGGTGGAGATTTATTTTATCAATGGATTCGTCAGCACCTGTAAATCGTATAAATTTGGTGACTAAAATTAAAAACTGCCTCACATGAATAATTTTACCCGCCGGGTTGTATTCCTTCTTTTCATACTCCAGCTACCAGTGGTTTTATTAGCACAAACACCGGTTGATTACAGGGTGAAACTGCAATCGGGAGATTTCACGCCTGTGGAAAACCTGGCCGCTGTGCAAAAGAACAGGTCTGCGCTGGATGCTGCAAAATTCAATAACGACTATTTTGTTGTAGTGCAGTTTTACAGCCTGCCATCTGCCGATCAAAAAAATCAGCTGGAGCAGGCGGGAATCCAACTTTTGGATTACCTGCCCAACAATAGCTTTCTTGCTGTAATGAATGAAGCGGCAAACCTCTCAGTACTCAGCAACAAGGCAAGGGCAGTGTTTCAATTGAGTGCTGCACAAAAAACGGTGCCGGCATTTATAAATGGTCTGTTCCCGCAACATGCTGTTAAAGCGCCGGGTACCGTAGATCTTACCATTACTACTTACACAAAAATGAACCTGGCGCAACTGCAACATGTATTGCAGGGTTTAAAGGCCAATATTATCGACGAATCACCGCTGTTTAAAAATTTTACCGTTAGAATACCTACCGATCAATTCAGCGGCTTGCTGGCCCTGCCATTCATTTCATGGATAGAAGCCATTGATCCGCCCAACACGGTGGAAAACCTGCTGGGACGCACTTTGCACCGGGTAAACGTGTTGAATGATGGCGTTAGGAATTTAAAAGGAACGGGAGTGAAGATCGGCATATGGGATGAAAGTGAAGTAGATGACCACCTCGATTTTTCGCCAACAACAAGCCGCCTGCTTATACAGGAAACGGGAACACCTTCTTCGCATAGCACACATTGTGGTGGAACAATTGCAGGAGGCGGACTCATCAATCCCAAGGCAAGGGGCATGGCACCAAAATCAACTTTGCATTCATGGAATTTCAGCGGCAATATTGCCAATGAAATGGCTGCGGGTATTCCCGCTTTTGGCCTGAGCGTAAGCAGTCACTCTTATGGAAGTACACTTACCTGCGGGCTCACGGGCAGTGGTGTAGCATATTCTACCACCAGCCGCAATACTGATCTTAACCTCAACAATTTTCCCAATCACCTGCATGTGCATTCTGCCGGCAATTCACAAACCGGTTGCACCGGCGGATGGAGCACTATTACCTCCAGCGGAAAGTCGGCGAAGAATAATATCGTGGTGGCCAATATCACATCGCTGGAAGCCATCAGCAACAGCAGTAGTTTTGGCCCTGTGGCCGATGGAAGGGTAAAACCTGAGATCAGTTCTTTTGGTACAAGTGTATTATCAACTTACCCCAACAACCAGTACGGCACTATCTCCGGCACATCCATGGCAACACCCGGTGTTGCAGGTACGGTGGCTTTGCTGGTAGAAAGATACCGCCAGCTGAATGCGAATGCTGAACCTCCATCTGCGCTGATAAAAAATACGATCCTGAACACCGCCCATGACCTTGGAAATGTGGGCCCCGATTATAAATTCGGTTACGGACGATTAAATGCTTTGGAAGCAGTAAAAATTTTAGAGACCAATCGTTATGCGGTTAATAGCATCAGTACCGGTGCTTCCGCAGATATTGTGATCCCTGTTCCCGCAAATGCATCTAAACTAAGAGTGATGCTCACCTGGAATGACCCGGCTGCATTAGCCAATGCAAATCCGGCGTTGGTAAATAACCTTGACCTTACGGTAATCGAGGGTGCCAACACTACCCTGCCTTTTATTCTTGATCCCAACAATCCTGCAACGCCTGCTACACGTGGGGTTGATAACGTGAGCAATATTGAACAGGTGGTGATAGATAATCCCGCTGCAGGCAATTATACCTTAAGAGTGGTGGGCACTGCCATACCAACCGGTCCGCAACAATACAGCTTAACCTGGAGTGTAGAGCAACCTTATATTGAGGTAATATTTCCAAATGGGTCAGAATCTTTTTCACCCGGCGTTTCGGAAACCATTACCTGGAACAATTCAGGAATTACTGGCAGCCAAACGGTAGAGTATTCACTCGATAATGGCGCTAACTGGACGATTATTTCCGGCACCGTACCTGCCAATACAACCCGTTTAAGCTGGACGCCGCCGGCAGGAGCCAATACTTCTACAGCATTAATTAGAATTTCCAACGCGTCAATTACAGATAATAGCGATGCCA